>CAZEZD010000048.1:2150-12165 GCA_964516115.1 uncultured Hyphomicrobiales bacterium | reverse complement strand
CCTTAACGCTTAACCAGTCGTTAACCATGAACCCGGCATCCTTTGCCTATCGACAAGGGCGCGGGGGACACCATGGCGACCAGCGACGTGCCGCTCTTCTCCATGCTGCGCACCCGGATGCGATGGCATCAGGATCGCCAGAAGATACTGGCCGAAAATGTCGCGAATGCGGATACGCCCGGCTTTCGGGCGCGCGATCTCGCGGCGCCGAGCTTCGCATCCATGGCGCGAGGCACGGCGAGTGCGACTGGGGCCGCCAGCATAGGGGCGGGACCGACGCGCACCGATGCGCGTCACATCCAGACCGCGTCCGCGTCGCAGCAGACCCGCTTCGACGTGCGCCGCAACACCGGCGTCGTCACCACGCCCGAAGGCAACCGCGTCAATCTCGAGGACGAGATGCTGAAGGTCGCGCAGAACCAGATGGACTACCAGGCGGTCGCCGGCCTCTACCAGCGTTCGCTCGGGCTGATCCGCACCGCCATCGGCAAGAAGGGCTGAGGAGACACCGCATGTCCATGGACTTCCTCAAATCGATCCGGATCGCCGCCGGCGGCATGCGGGCGCAGGCCGGCCGCATGCGGATCACGGCCGAGAATATCGCCAACTCCAGCTCCACGGCGCAGACGGCCGGGGGCGATCCCTACCGGCGCAAGATCCCGACCTTCCGGACCACCTTCGACCGCGAACTGCAGGCGACGACCGTCCAGCTCGGGCCGGTGCGCCAGCAGCAGGGCGAGTTCCGGACCCGCTTCGACCCCAACCATCCGGCCGCGGACGCCCGGGGCTATGTGAAGGTCCCGAACGTCAACTCGCTGGTCGAGAGCCTCGACATGCGCGAGGCCCAGCGCAGCTACGAGGCCAACCTCAACGTCGTCACTTCCACCCGGCGCATGATCCAGCGCACGATCGAACTGCTGAGGGCCTGAGGCGATGTCGTCCTCCTCCATTGCCGCCAACGCCTATGCGACAGCCGCGCGGCTGTTCTCGCCGGCGACCCCCGCTGCGCGCCCCTCGGCGCAGGGCGCGGGCTTCGGCGACATGCTGCGCAGCGCCGTGCAGAACCTCGACCAGTCGGCCCGCACCACCGACCAGCGCACCCAGGCCATGGCCGCCGGCCGCGCCGACCTGATCGACGTGGTGACCGCCGTCGCCGAGACCGAGGTCGCCGTCGAGGCGCTGGTCTCGGTGCGCGACAAGGTCGTGCAGGCCTACGAAGAAATCATGCGGATGCAGATCTAGGACACGACCATGAGCCCTGCCGACATTCTCGACGTCGCCCGCGACGGCATCCTCGCCGTGATCCTCGTCTCCGCACCGATGATGCTGGTCGGCCTGATCGTCGGCGTCATCGTCTCGCTGATCCAGGCGCTGACACAGATCCAGGAGCAGACGCTGGTTTTCGTGCCGAAGATCCTCGCCATCTTCGCCACCATGCTGGTGGCGCTGCCCTTCATGGGCGACCTGATGAACGGCGTCACTGGCCGGATCATGGCCAAAGTGGTCAGCGGCGGGTGAATCAGCTTTGATCGGCGGCCTGCGCGGCCGCCGTTCGCCGGCACGCTCCAGGAGGGGCGAGACACCGTGACCATCCCGATCACCCCGGCGCTCATCGTCGTCTTCTTCATGATGTTCGCGCGCGTCGGCACCATGATGGCGCTGATGCCGGGCCTCGGCGAGCGCACGTTGCCGATGCGGGTCAGGCTCGGGGTGGCGCTGCTCATCACGCTGGCGCTGTTCCCGCTGCACCGGCCGCTCTACGACATCGATCTCGCCCGGCCCGCGAGCGTCTTCCTGATGCTCTTCATGGAGATGGCCGTCGGCTTCACGCTCGGCATGGCGGCCCGCATCGCTGTATCGGCGCTGCTCACGGCGGGCGTGGTCATCGCCCAGTCGATGGGCATCGGCTTCGCCATGCAGGTGGATCCGACCCAGGGCCAGCAGGGCGCGGTGATCGGCACCTTCCTGTCGCTGATCGGGGTGGTGCTGATCTTCTCGACCGAACTGCACCATCTCATCATCGCCGCGATCTCCGACAGCTTCACCGTCATCCGTCCGGGCATCCTGCCGGCCTCGGGGGACGCGGCGCAGTTCCTGACGACGGTGATGGCAAGGTCCTTCCTGATCGCCATCCAGCTCTCGGCGCCGTTCCTGGTCTTCGCCCTCGTGTTCAACATCGGCCTCGGCGTCCTGTCCAAGCTGATGCCGCAGATGCAGGTCTTCTTCGTCGCCATGCCGGTGACCATCGGCGTCGGCTTCATCATCCTCCTCCTCGTCGTCTCCGTCATGATGTCCCACTACATGGGCAGTCTCGAAGCGGTGCTCGGCGAGATCGCGGTCAACCGGAGGTAGGCCGTGGCGGGAGACAGCGAGGACAAGGACCAGAAGACACACGATCCGACGCAGAAGAAGCTCGACGATGCGCTGAAGAAGGGCGACGTCGCCAAGAGCCAGGATCTCGTCTCGTGGTTCCTCCTGTTCGTCGCCACCCTCATCGTCGCGACCATGGCGGGCGGCGCGGCGGGCGGCCTTGCCGTGCCGCTGAAGAACCTCATCGCCAATGCCGACATGGTGACGGCGGACCGCGCCGGCCTGATGCGGCTCTACGTGTCGCTGGTGCTGGCGATCATCGTCGCCATCGGCCTGCCGCTGCTCGGGCTGTTCCTCACCGGCATCGGCGCCAATCTGGTCCAGCACCGGCTGGTTCTGTCGACCGAGAGCCTGAAGCCGAAACTGTCGAAGATCTCGCCGATCGCGGGCTTCAAGCGCATCTTCGGCAAGGACGCCTTCGTCAACTTCGCGAAGGGCCTCGCCAAGGTGACGCTGGTCGGCGTGGTGATCTTCTCCGTGCTCTGGCCGCAGCGCGCCTCCATCGACAGCATCGTGCGCATGGACGTGGAGATGCTGCTGCCGCACACCTTCTCGATCGTCATCACCGTGCTGATCGCGGTGGTGGCGATCATGGCGATCATCGCGCTGGCCGACTACGTCTATCAGTACCAGCGCTGGTACAACCGCCAGAAGATGTCGACGCAGGAGCTCAAGGAGGAGTTCAAGCAGTCGGACGGCAATCCCGAGATCAAGGGCAAGATCAAGCAGTTGCGCCGCGAACGCTCGCGCAAGCGGATGATGGCGAACGTCCCCAACGCCACAGTCGTGGTCACCAACCCGACCCACTTCGCCGTGGCGCTGAAATACGAGGCGGGCATGCAGGCGCCGGTCTGCGTCGCCAAGGGCATGGACCTCATCGCCCTGAAGATCCGCGAGCTCGCCATCGCCAGCGACGTGCCGATCGTCGAGAACGTGCCGCTCGCCCGGGCGCTGCACGCCAGCGTCGAGATCGACCAGCCGATCCAGGAGGAGCACTACAGGGCGGTGGCCGAGGTGATCGGCTACGTCATGCGGCTGAAGGGCGAACTGAACTGAGGCGCGGGGCAGAGGCGTTCGAGGTGGTCGAAATGCCGCCGTCGTGGCCCTGCCGCCCTTGCCTCTTGGCCGGCGAACCGGCACGACTACCAGATGGAATCCTGCAAGGATTCTCCCCAACCTGACCAACGGCTCTTCTCCGCCATGGCCCTCGTCGAAAAGAACGCCCGCGCCGATCACGCGTCCTCCGCGAATGCCGGATCGCGCCGATCGGTGGACCGTTCGGAACAGTCGGGGTCCACCGCCATGGTGCTGGTCGTGGCGGTCGTGCTGGTGGGCGCGGCCCTGTTCTTCCTGATGATCGGCCGCGACAACGCCTATCCCTATGTCATCGGCCTCTTGGCCCTGCTGGCGGTCTGCGGCGTGTTCTCGCTCTTCGCCTATGCCTCGGGCATCCTGCGCTTCGCCACCGAAGAGGGTCGCAACGACTTCACCAAGGCGATGGTCGACAGCGCCGGCGACGCGGTGGTGGTGAGCGAGCCCTCGGGGCGGGTGCTCTATGCCAATCCGGCCTATCTCGCCATGACCGGTGCCACCGGCGACGAGGATGTTCGCGCGGTCGAGCGCGCCTTCACCGGCGCGCCGGAAGTGTCGGAGGCGATCTACCGCCTGTCGCAGGCCGCCCGCGAGGGGCGCCGCCACCAGGAGGAGGTGCGCCGGCCGGGCGCCGAGGACGCGCGCTGGCTCAGGCTGAAGGTCCGCCCGATGGCCGGCGAGGGCGTCGGCCGGCTGCGTGGCGTGGGGCGCGCAAGCGTCTGGACGGTGGAGGACATCACCCGCGACCGGCAGACCGCCGAGAGCGCCTTCGAGACCCTGCAGAAGGCGATCGACTTCCTGGACCACGCCCCGGCCGGCTTCTTCTCGATGGAGCCGAACGGTGAGATCGCCTACATGAACGCCACGCTCGCCGGCTGGCTCGACCATGACCTGACCGAGGTCGGCTCCGGCGGCCTGGCGCTGGCCGACATTCTCGCCGCCGATGCGGCGGCGCTGCTACGCACCATCCCGCCCAAGCCCGGCGAGGTGACGACCGCGACCTTCGACCTCGACCTGAAGCGCCGCAGCGGCGAGGCGCTGCCCGTCCGTCTCCTGCACAAGATCGCCTTCTCCGCCGACGGCACGCCGGGCTCCTCGCGCACGCTGGTCATCAACCGCGGGCGGTCCAACGACACCGGCGACAGCCTGAGGGCCGCCGAGGTCCGGTTCGCGCGCTTCTTCAACTCATCCCCGCTCGGCATCGTGACGGTGGACCGCGACGGCCATGTCGGCCGCGCCAACCCGATCTTCGCGCGAATGCTCACCGACGTCGTGCCGGCGACCGAGGCCGGCTCGCGCTCCCTCCTGTCGCTCGTCAAGGAGAGCTCGCGTCCGGCGCTGTCCCATGCCATCGGCGAGGCCGCGGCCGGCAAGGGCGATCTCGCCGCGGTCGACGGCGCGCTGCAGGGCAATGCCAACCGCTTTGCCCACTTCTTCGTCGCGCCTGTCGACGATCCCGAACAGCCGGGCGAGGCGGCGATCGTCTATGTGGTGGAGACGACGGAGCTGCGCCAGCTTCAGGAGCAGTTCGCGCAGTCGCAGAAGATGAACGCGGTCGGCCAACTCGCCGGCGGCGTCGCCCACGACTTCAACAACGTGCTGCAGGCGATCATCGGCCATGCCGACCTGCTGCTCATGGACCACAAGCCGGCGGACCCCTCCTTCAACGACGTCATGCAGATCAAGCAGAACGCCAATCGCGCCGCGAGCCTCGTGCGGCAGCTGCTGGCCTTCTCGCGCAAGCAGACGCTGCGGCCGCAGGTGGTCCAGCTCGGCGATGTGCTCTCCGACCTCTCGATGCTGCTGCGCCGCTCGCTCGGCGAGCGCGTCGGCCTCGACATGGTCCACGGCCGCGACCTGTGGCCGGTGCGCGCCGACGTCACCCAGCTCGAGCAGGTGATCCTCAATCTCGCGGTCAATGCCCGCGACGCCATGCCCGACGGCGGCAAGCTGACCATCCGCACCGTCAACGTGCAGGCCGCCGACATCATCCGCCATCGCGCCAAGGACGACCCGGTCGAACTGCCGGAGAGCGATGCCGTGATGATCGAGGTGACGGATACCGGCACCGGTATTCCCGACGAGATCAAGCAGAAGATATTCGACCCGTTCTTCTCCACCAAGGATGTCGGCAAGGGCACCGGGCTCGGGCTCTCGACGGTCTATGGCATCGTCAAGCAGTCGGGCGGCTATGTCTTCGTCGACACCCAGATGGGCCGCGGCACGACCTTCCGCATCTTCCTGCCGCGCCATGTCGAGACGGCGGAGCCGGCCGTCGCGGCGGCGGTCACCGTCGAGCCGACCCCGTCGGCGCCCGCCGCCATGCTGGTGTCGGGCGGTTCCGCCGAGGGCGCGCCGCCCGCCGCCCCGCCCGAGGCCTCCGCAGTCCCTGATGCGCCTTCAGCCGCCGAGGAGGCGCCGGCAGCTCCCGCCGCACCGGCGCCGCCGCGCGACGATACGGGGGCGGGCACCATCCTGCTGGTCGAGGACGAAGAGGCGGTCAGGGCCTTCGCCTCGCGGGCCCTCATGTCGCGCGGCTACACGGTGCTGGAGGCCGGCTCCGGGGTCGAGGCGCTCGAGGTCATGGCCGAACATGGCGGCACGGTCGATCTCGTCGTCTCCGACGTGGTCATGCCGGAGATGAACGGCCCGACCTTGCTCGGCGAGCTGCGCAAGTCGAACCCCGGCATCAAGGTCATCTTCGTCTCCGGCTATGCCGAGGAAGCCTTCAAGAACGACCTGCCCGAGGGCCAGGCCTTCGCCTTCCTGCCGAAGCCCTTCTCGCTGAAGCAGCTGATCGAGGCGGTGAAGGAGCAGGCGAAAGGCTGACTCGCCTGCCGGCGGCGGATCGACCTATCCTTGGGTCATGCCGAAGCAGTCCGTCCAGCCGCTGATCGCTCTCGACGCCGTCCTCATGGATACGGAGACGACCGGGCTCGATCCGGCCAAGGCGCGCATTGTCCAGATCGGGGCGGTCGGCCTGAACCACGGCCGGCTGGTGCTGGGCGAACGTTTTGACCAACTGGTCGATCCGGGCGTCCCCATTCCGGCCAGCGTCACGGCGATCCACCACATCGACGATGCCCGGGTGAAAGGCGCGCCCGCCTTCCCCGAGGCCTTTGAGGCCTTCGAGACGTTCCGCGCCGGCCGCCTCGTCGTCGGCCATAATCTCGGCTTCGATCTCGCGCTGTTCCGGCGCGAATGCCGTCTCGCCGGCCGTGCCTATGACCCGCCGGCCTCGCTGGACACGCGGCTTCTCGGCCAGATCTGTTTTCCCTCGCTCGCCGGCTACACGCTGGAGATCCTGGCGGAACGGGTCGGCGTGACGCTCGACCGGGCCGGCCGCCACGACGCCGTGGGCGACGCGGAGAGCGCGGGGGCGATCTTCGTCGCGCTGCTGCCCTTCCTGAAGGAGAAGGGCGTGCGCACCGTCGGCGAGGCGAACCAGGCCTGCCGCCGCCTGACCGACGCCATGGAAGGCTTCGCGCGGGCCGGCTGGGAAGAGCCGAAGGCGGTGGTCGCAGCCGGGCAGGCGGCGCTGGCCCGCATCGATTCCTATCCCTTCCGCCATCGTGTCCGGGATGTGATGGGCCATCCGCCCGCCGTGACGACGCCGGCCATGCCGTTGATGGCGGCGGCGCAGATGATGATGGAGCGGCGGATCTCCTCGCTCTTTGTCGCCGAGCCGGAGGCGCTCAGCACCGACGCGGCCGGCATCGTCACCGAGCGCGACGTGATGCGGGCGGTGGCGACCGGCGGCGCAGCCGCCCTCGACAGACCCGTGGGCGAGATCGCCTCGCGGCCGCTGGCCTTTGTGGAGGCGGACGATTTCGTCTACCGCGCGATCGGCCGGATGGACCGGCTCAAGGTCCGGCATCTGGCGGTGGCCGATGCAGCGGGGCGGATCGTCGGCGCCCTCTCGGCCCGCGACCTCCTGAAGATGCGGGCGAGCGACGCGCTCGCGCTCGGCGACGCCATCGAGGCGGCCGAGGGCGCCCCGGCCATGGCCGCCGCCTTCGCGCGGATGCCGGTGGTGGCGCGGCAACTGCTGTCGGAGGAGGTGCCGGCGACCGCCGTCGCCGCCGTCGTCAGCCATGAGATCGGCGCGCTGACGGCGCGGGCGGCCCGTGAGGCCGAGGCGATGATGGTCGCCGAGGGCGCAGGCCCCGCGCCGGTCGCTTATGCCGTTCTCGTGCTGGGATCGGTCGGGCGCGGCGAGAGCCTGCTCGCCGCCGACCAGGACAATGCCGTGGTGACGGCCGTTCCCGCCGATGCCGAGGCGGCCGACCTCTGGTTCGCCCGGTTCGGTGCGCACATGGCCTACATCCTCGATGCGGCCGGGGTGGTCTATTGCAAGGGCGGGGTGATGGCCCGCAATCCCGGCTTCCGCGGCTCGATCGACGACTGGCGCGCGCGCATCGGCGACTGGATCGGCCGGACGCGGCCGGAGGACCTGCTCGCCGTCGACATCTTCTTCGACTTCCGCGCCGTCCACGGCGACATGGCGCTGGCCGCCGACCTGTTCAACGAGGCCTATGCCGCCGCCCATCAGGCGCCGATGCTGGCCAAGCTGCTGGCCGAGCAGATCGGCTCGCACCGGCCGCCGCTGACGATGTTCGGAGCGTTCAGGCTGACGGATGGCCGGGTCGACCTGAAGATCGGCGGGCTGTTTCCGGTGGTGGCGGCCGCCCGCTGCCTGGCGCTGCGCCACGACATCCGGCTGCGTTCGACACGGGAACGGATCCAGGCGCTGCGCGAGAAGAAGATCGGCGCGGCCGAGGACCTCGAGCACTGGCTGGACGCCCATGCCGTCATCGTCAACGCCATCCTGCGCCAGCAGATCGCCGACCTGGAGAGCGGTCGCCCGCCGGGCAACAAGGTCGACCCGGCGATCCTCGGCAAGGCGGACCAGGCGCGGCTGAAGACCGCCATCGGCCATCTCGCCCATGTCGGCGAGACAGTGAAGGACCTGCTGTTCCAGACGTAAGGCCGGTCAGCGGCAGTTGCGGGCGATGATCTCGTGCCAGTCGGCGATGGAACCCTCCATCTGCGCGACGTTCTCGCGGGCATGATGGCCGGACATGCACCGGCGGAAGATGCAGGCCGAATCCCGCATCACGCGGACATGACGCCTGAACACGGCACACCGTCGCTGGCGGGGAGCCGATCGTACCGCGGAGAGGCGCTCGGTTGCCTGGCGCAGACGAATCTCGGTCAGGACCAGTTCGCGGGCGCAGGCATCGCTGCCGGGGCCGCCCTGCACGGCCTGGCAGAAGGACTGCGCGGCAGCCGGTGGCACAAAAAAGGACGCTGGCGAGATGATCGCCAGCGCCAGAAGTCCTCGACGGATGTGCATGGAGGTCTGTCGGGGGTCTAGAGGGGTTCAGCGGCAGCCGTGGGAGATGACGCCGCGCCACTCGGTGGCGGACTGGCGCAGGAAGCCGATCTTGGCGGCGCGCTCGGGGCCGGCGACGCAGCGGTCGACGGCATCGACGGCGCGGCCGAGCGACACGAGATGGCCGCGGAAGGCCGAGCACTGCGCGCCCATGTCGGACTCGTGGAGACGCTCGACGGAAGCGAGGCTGCGGTTGATCTCGGCCTCGGCTGCGGCGAGACGGTCGGCGCAGGGCTCGGCCGGCATCGGCAGGGAACCAAGGCTTGCGACCTGCATCGGCGCGCCGGCGCCGGCGGCACGTGCCGGCCAGGCGGTGAGCACCATGGCGAGGAAGGCGATGGCGGTGGCCGCCACCAGCGAGGAGGCGATCAGCGCGAGCGTATGGGCGTCGGCCGAATTGGACCTGGCGGACGAGAAGGTCGGGTTCGAACTGCGCATGGCGTGTCCCTCCGGTATGACGCACTGAATGCGCGCCCCACGTTTCCTTGGGATTTCGGGCCGCAGGGAGCGTGTTTCCGTTCAGAAACAGCCCGTCCGCAATCCCGTCGCCTGCATCAACACCTCAGCCGAGGTTCAGTTCCTTGAAGAAGTCGTTGCCCTTGTCGTCGACGACGATGAAGGCGGGGAAGCTCTCGACCTCGATCCTCCAGATCGCCTCCATGCCGAGCTCGGGATATTCCAGCACCTCGACCTTCCTGATGCAGTCCTGGGCGAGGCGGGCGGCGGGACCGCCGATGGAGCCGAGATAGAAGCCGCCATGCTTGGCGCAGGCTTCGCGGACCTCGCGGGAGCGGTTGCCCTTGGCGAGCATGACCATGGAGCCGCCGGCGGCCTGGAACTGGTCGACGAAACCGTCCATGCGGCCGGCCGTGGTCGGCCCGAAGGAGCCGGAGGCATAGCCGGCGGGCGTCTTGGCCGGGCCGGCGTAATAGACCGGGTGGTTCCTGAAATAATCCGGCATGGGCTCGCCGCGGTCGAGCCGCTCGCGGATCTTGGCATGGGCGGCGTCGCGGGCGACGATCATCGGGCCGGTGAGCGAGACGCGCGTTTTGATGGGGTGCTTGGACAGCGTTTCGAGGATCTCCGACATCGGCCTGTTGAGGTCGATCCTGACGACGTCGCCGCCAAGCGCCGCCTCGTCGATCTCCGGCAGATACT
>CAZEZD010000048.1:0-2140 GCA_964516115.1 uncultured Hyphomicrobiales bacterium | reverse complement strand
TCGCGGGTGATCTTGCCGAGCGCCTGCCGGTCGGCCGAGCAGGACACGGCGATGGCGATCGGCAGCGAGGCGCCGTGGCGCGGCATGCGGATGACGCGGACGTCGTGGCAGAAATACTTGCCGCCGAACTGCGCGCCGACCCCCATGGCCTGGGTGAGCCTGTGGACCTCCTCCTCCATGGCGAGGTCGCGGAAGGCGTGGGCGAACTCCGAGCCCGCCGTCGGCAGGGCGTCGAGATAGCGCGCCGAGGCGAGCTTGGCCGTCTTCATGGTGTGCTCGGCGGAGAGCCCGCCGATGACGATGGCGAGGTGGTAGGGCGGGCAGGCGGCGGTGCCCAGTGTCAGGATCTTCTCGTGCAGGAACTTGATCATCCTGTCGTGGGTCAGGATCGAGGGCGGCGCCTGGAACAGGAAGCTCTTGTTGGCCGAGCCGCCGCCCTTGGCCATGAACAGGAATTTGTAGGCGTCCTCACCCTCGGCATAGATCTCGATCTGGGCGGGGAGGTTGTTGCGGGTGTTCCGCTCCTCGAACATCGAGATCGGCGCCACCTGCGAATAGCGCAGGTTCTTCTTCTCGTAGGCGTCGAGCACGCCCTGGCCAAGGGCCGCCTCGTCCTCGCCCTCGGTCCAGATCAGACGGCCCTTCTTGCCCATGATGATCGCCGTGCCGGTGTCCTGGCACATGGGCAGCACGCCGCCGGCGGCGATGTTGGCGTTCTTCAGGAGGTCATAGGCGACGAATCTGTCGTTGGCGGTGGATTCCGGGTCATCGAGGATGCGGCGGAGCTGGGCGAGGTGCCCGGGGCGCAGCAGGTGGTTGATGTCGATGAAGGCGGCTTCGGAGAGGAGGCGGATCGTCTCGCGGTCGACGACGACGACCTCCTTGCCGAGCACGGTCTCGACCCGGACACCGTCCGAGGTGAGTCTGCGGTAGGGCGTCTCGTCCCTGCCGAGCGGAAACAGCGAATAGGAGCCGGCGGCGAGCGGAGCGTTCATCGGGACTGTCCCATGGAGGCGCCGGGCGGCAGGCCCGGCAGGGTGATGGGGTTTCCTTAAGCCATTGCGGGTCCCGATTGAAGTCGTTCCAAGGTGGGGAGGCACGGGCGACCGGGAGGAAGGCCGGGAGGGGGCTGCTGCCATACAGTGTCAGCAGGCCGGGCGAGAACAAAAATAGAACTTGCGAATGAGAACAAACCATGTACGGTCGTTTTACCACAGGTTTCGGCCATCAGGCCTTGCCAGCACAGGGGAGCTACCGCCATGAGTCAGGCCGCACTGCGACTCGTCGAAGGTTCATCCATGGACAAGACCAAGGCGCTTGACGCCGCTCTCTCCCAGATCGAGCGCGCCTTCGGCAAGGGCTCCATCATGCGGCTCGGCAAGAACGAGAAGCTGGTCGAGATCGAGACGATCTCGACCGGCTCGCTCGGCCTCGATATCGCCCTCGGCATCGGCGGCATGCCGCGCGGGCGCGTCGTGGAGATCTACGGCCCGGAGTCCTCCGGCAAGACGACGCTGGCGCTGCACACCATCGCCGAGGCGCAGAAGACCGGCGGCGTCTGCGCCTTCATCGACGCGGAACATGCGCTCGACCCGGTCTATGCCCGCAAGCTCGGCGTCAATCTCGACGACCTCCTGATCTCTCAGCCCGATGCCGGCGAGCAGGCGCTGGAGATCTGCGACACGCTGGTGCGCTCGGGCGCCATCGACGTGGTGGTGGTCGATTCGGTCGCGGCGCTGACCCCGCGCGCCGAACTCGAGGGCGAGATGGGCGACAACCAGCCGGGCATGCAGGCCCGCCTGATGAGCCAGGCGCTGCGCAAGCTGACCGCCTCCATCTCCAAGTCCAAGACCATGGTGATCTTCATCAACCAGATCCGCATGAAGATCGGCGTCATGTACGGCTCGCCGGAGGTGACCACCGGCGGCAATGCGCTGAAGTTCTACGCCTCCATGCGCCTCGACATCCGCCGCATCGGCGCGATCAAGGACCGCGAGGAGGTGGTCGGCAACCAGACCCGCGTGAAGGTGGTGAAGAACAAGCTGGCGCCGCCGTTCAAGCAGGTCGAGTTCGACATCATGTATGGCGAGGGCGTCTCCAAGATGGGCGAGCTCATCGACCTCGGCGTCAAGGCCGGCGT
>CAZEZD010000047.1:0-12183 GCA_964516115.1 uncultured Hyphomicrobiales bacterium | reverse complement strand
CCAACCAGGCGGTGGGCGTGGTGAGGGCCATTGAAGCGGCGGGCGTCAGCCCGGCCGATCTCGACCTCATCATCCACGGCACGACGGCGACCACGAATGCCGTGCTGGAGCGCAAGGTCGCCAGGGTCGGCCTGATCACCACGGAAGGCTTCCGCGACATCCTCGAGCTCGGCCGGCGCACCCGGCCGAGAGCCTACGGCATGACCGGGACCTTCGAACCGCTGATCGAGCGGCCGTTCCGCCGCGAGGTGGCCGAGCGCATGAACGCTCAAGGGCAGGTCGTCACCCCGCTGGACGAAGCGGCCGTGAGACGCGAAGCCGAGGCGCTGGCCGCCGCCGGCTGCGAAGCCATCGTCGTCCACTTCCTGCACTCCTACGCCAACCCGGTGCACGAGTTGCGGGCCGGCGAGATCGTCCGCAGCGTCTGGCCGAACGCCTATGTGACGCTCGGCCACGAACTCCTGTCGGAGTATCGCGAGTACGAGCGCGGCACGACGGCCAGCGTCAACGCCGCGGTGCAGCCCATCCTCGACCGCTATGTGCAGCGCCTGCAGGGCGACCTGTCCGCCAAGGGCTTTGCCCACGACCTCCTGGTGATGAACGGCAATGGCGGCACGGTGCCGGCGAGCCTGGTGGCCCGCGAGGCCGCCAAGACCGTCATGTCAGGCCCGGCCTCCGGCGTCATGGCGGCTGCCGCGACCCTCGGACAGTCCGGCCTTTCCAATGCCATCACCTACGACATGGGCGGCACCTCCACAGACGTCGCGCTGATCCACGGAGGCGTGCCGGAGGTCTCGGCGGAACTGACCATCGACTATGGCCTGCCCATCCACCTCCCCATGGTGGATGTGCGCACCGTCGGCGCCGGCGGCGGCTCCATCGCCTCCGTAAACGCCGCAGGGATGCTGCAGGTCGGCCCGCATTCGGCCGGCTCGGAACCGGGGCCGATCTGTTACGGGCGCGGCGGCACGCGGCCGACCATCACCGACGCCAACCTGATTCTGGGGCGGCTCGACCCCGACCGGCTGACGGCGGTGCAGGCGAAAGCGTCGCTCTCCGACATCCGCGCCATCTTCGAGCGCGACCTCGCCGCGCCCCTCGGCATGAGTGTGGAGGAGGCCGCCGCGGCCGTCATCCGCCTCGGCAACGTCCACATGTCCGGCGCCATCCGCATGGTGTCCCTGTCGCGCGGCTACGACCCGCGCGACTTCGTGCTCTTCGCCTTCGGCGGCGCAGGTCCGCTCCATGCCGTGGCGCTCGCCCGCGAGCTCGGCATTCCCGGAGTGCTGGTGCCGGCGCGGCCCGGTCTCACCAATGCCCTCGGCTGCCTCGTCGCTGATCTCCGGCAGGACCGGGTAAACACGGTCAACAGGCCGCTCGACCAGGTCGACATGGAGGAGGTGAAGCGCCTGATGACGGCGCAGCGCGACAGCGCCCTCGCCGTGGTCGAGGAGGAGAAGGCCGAGATCGAGGAGACGGTGGTCATCCACGGCGCCGACATGCAGTTCCGCGGCCAGACCCACCTCATCCGCGTGCAGCTCTCCTCGCCGGACGTGACGCGCGAGGAGATCCAGGCGGCTTTCGAGACAGCCTATTTCCACCGCTTCCAGGTGCGCCTGCCGGAAATCCGCGCGGTGATGGTCAATCTCGTGACGTCGGTGATCGGCCGCCGCCGCGCCTTCCCGCTGTCGGCGCTTTTGAACGCGGCCGACCGCAAGGCCAGCGCCGCCGACGCGGTGATCGGCGAGCGGCAGGTCCATGCCGACGGGCGCTGGTGGCCGGCGAAGGTCTATTCCCGCGACGCCCTGCCCATCGGCGCCTCCGTCACCGGCCCCGCGGTGATCCAGCAGATCGACGCCACCACGGTCATCGAGCCGGGGGCGGTGGCGACCGTCGATGCCATCGGCAACCTGAGGGTGAAGGCATGACCGTCCACGCTCCGCCCCCCGCCATCGACGCCCTGACCCTCGCGGTCATCCAGGCCGGCCTGCAGCAGGTCTGCAACGAGATGGACATCGCCTTCTCGCGCTCGGCGTTTTCTCCCGTCATCGCCGAGGCCGACGATCGCGCCGACGGCATCTACGACCGCGACACAGGCGCCCTGATCTCGCAGGGCGAGTTCGGCCTGCCGGTCTTCGTCGGCACGATGCAGCACTCGACCGGGCACATCATCCGCCTGATCGGCGAAGGCAAGGTGGGCAAGCCGGAGCCGGGCGACATCTACATCGTCAACGACCCCTATCTCGGCGGCACCCACCTGATGGACGTGCGCTTCGCCAAACCGGTCTTCGTCGACGGCCAGCTGTTCTGCTGGCTGCAGAACACCGGACACTGGCCGGACATCGGCGGCATGGTGCCGGGCGGCTTCTCCGCCCATGCGACCGAGGTCGAGCAGGAGGGCCTGAGGCTCCCCCCGGTGAAGCTTTTCAAGCGCGGCGAGATGGACCCGGAGATCTTCGCGATCATTTCGTCGAACATCCGCATCGCCGACCAGCGCATCGGCGACATCAAGGCCCAGGCCGCGGCATTGCTGGTGGGCGAAACCCGGCTGATGGACCTCGTCGCAAAATATGGGACGGCGACACTGGACGAGGCGATCCGGCAGATCCGCGCCCGCTCCGCCGAGCGGATGCGCGCCGAGATCCGCGCCATTCCCGACGGTGTCTACCGCTCCGAGAGCTTCGTCGATTCCGACGGCGTCGTGAACGAACCGCTGCGCATCGCGCTGACGCTGACGAAATCCGGCGAGACGATGAGTTTCGACTTTTCGGAGTCATCCCCGCCCTGTCAGGGGCCGATGAACTCGGTTTTCGCCACGACCTGTTCGTCCGTCTATCTCGGCGTGAAGCACATCTTCCCGGACGTTCCCATCAATTCCGGCGCCTTCGAGCCGCTGACCGTGCTGAAGCCCGAGGGCACCTTCCTCGACGCGCAGTATCCGCGCCCCGTCTCCGGCTGCGCGGCGGAGGTCTCGCAGCGGATCGCGGAAGCGGTGTTCCTCGCCCTCGTTCAGGCGATCCCGGAAAAGGTGACAGCGGCGCCCGCCGGCACCTCCGGCAATTTCGCCCTCGGCGGCTTCGATCCCGCGAAAAACGCCGGCTATGTCATGTACCAGATCACCGGCGGCGGCTATGGCGGCAATGCCGGCCATGACGGGCTGACCAATGGCTGCTCGACCATCGGCATCTCCAAAACCGCGCCGGTCGAAGTGATGGAGCAGTACTATCCCGTGCTGTTCCGCCGCTTCGCGCTGCGCGAGGGGTCGGGGGGAGCCGGCAAGACGCGCGGCGGTTTCGGCGTCCACTACGAGGTGGAGCTGTTGCGCGGCGAGGCGCGCGCCTCCTTCGTCATGGACCACGGCCGCTTCGGTCCGCCCGGCGTGCTCGGCGGCAAGGACGGCGCGCCGAACGTCGTGAAGATCCATCGCGGTGACGAGACGACGATTCCCGAGCATCTGTCCAAGGACCAGGGGCTGCGCATCCGCGCCGGCGACCGCGTCGAGGTGATGACGCCGGGCGGCGGCGGCTATGGCGACCCGGCGAAGCGCGATCCGGCGCTTGTCGCCCGCGACGTGGCGCGCGGCTACTACACCGCAGCCGAGGCCGAGGCGCTCTGGGGCTGGAGGGGCTGATGCGCTACTTCCGCCCGACCAGCCTCGCGGAGGCGCTCGCCATCAGGGCTCAGCACGACGTGACCGTGCTCGCCGGCGGCACCGACGTCTATCCGGCCCGGACCGCCCGCCGCGCCTGGGGCGATCCGGCCCACAGGGACGTGCTCGACATCTCCGCCGTGCCGGGTCTCAAGGGCATCAGCGCGGAAGAAGGTCACTGGCGGCTCGGCGCCATGACGACCTGGACCGACCTCGCGACGGCCGACCTGCCGCCGCTGTTCGACGGCTGGCGGCGCGCCGCGCGCGAGGTCGGCGGCGTCCAGGTGCAGAACCTCGGGACGCTGTCCGGCAACATCGTCACGGCGTCGCCCGCCGGCGACGGCATCCCAAACCTGCTCGCGCTCGACGCGCAGGTGGAGCTTGCGAGCCGCACGGGGACGCGCACCCTGCCCTTCGCCGCCTTCGTCACCGGCTACCGGCAGACGGCGCTCAGGCCCGACGAAATCGTCACGGCGCTTCTCGTGCCGAAGCTGGAAGGCGCGCGCTCGACCTTCCTCAAGCTCGGCGCGCGGAAATACCTCGTCATCTCCATCGCCATGGTCTCGGCCGTGGTGGCGACCGACGCCGCCGGGCAGATCACCGAGGCGCGGATCGCGGTAGGGGCCTGCTCGGCCGCGGCGCACCGGCTGGCCGGGTTGGAGGCTGCGTTGAAGGGCGTTCCGCTCGCGGCAGCCAGCAGCGTCGTTGCCGCCGCGCACCTCGCCGCCCTCAACCCCATCGACGACGTGCGCGCCACCGCCGCCTACCGTCTCGCCGCGGCTGAGGCGCTGGTGCGCGACGCGCTTGCCGATCTTGCCTCCCGAGACGCCCGGAGGGCCGCCTGATGCTCGACCATCCCGTGCTCCGGACCGTCAGGCTGACCGTCAACGGCACCGATCGCCCGGTGCAGGCGGCCCCCTTCGCCAGCCTTGCCGACACGCTGCGCGAGGGGCTGGGGCTCACCGGCACCAAGATCGGCTGCGATGCCGGCGACTGCGGCGCCTGCACCGTGCTGATGGACGGGGCGCAGGTCTGCGCCTGCCTCGTGGCGACGGCACAGGCCGAGGGCCGCGCCATCACCACCATCGAGGCCGAGGATCCGCTGATCGACCGCCTGCGGGCTGCCTTCCTCGCCCAGGGCGCGGCGCAATGCGGCATCTGCACCCCGGGCATGATCATGGCGGCGACGGACCTCCTGTCGCGCAATGCCTCGCCCTCCAGGCAGGAGATCGAGGACGGCATCGGCGGCGTTCTGTGCCGCTGCACCGGCTACGTGAAGGTCATCGAGGCTATCGACGCGGTGGCGCGCGGCATCAACAGCTTCGCGCCGGTCGCGGAGGCCGGTGAAGCCGTAGGCACGCGCATCGCCCGGGCCGACGGATTGCCGAAGGTTCTGGGCACCGACCGCTTCGGCGCCGACTTTGCCCCCGCCGATGCGCTCTGGCTGCGCGCGGTGCGCTCGCCCCATGCCCGCGCCCGCTTCACCCTGGGCGACCTCGATGCCGTGAAGGTGGCCCATCCGGGCCTCGCGGCGATCCTGACCGCCGCCGACATTCCGGGCGAGAACTCCTTCGGCATCTTCCCGACGCTGAAGGACCAGCCGGTGCTGGCCCCCGGCTTCGTGCGCTATCGCGGCGAGGCGGTACTGGCGCTGGTGGGTACGCGCGAGGCGGTAGAAGCCGTCGCCGATGCCGACCTCCCCATCCGCTGGGAGGTCCAGCAGCCGCTGATCGGCGTCGAGGCGGCGCTGGCGGCTGGAGCGACGCCGCTGCATGCCAATATTCCCGACAACGTGCTCACCCGCGGCTACCTCGAGACCGGCGACGTGAACGAAGGCCATCGCATGGGCGCGGCTACCGCAGAGGGGCGCTTCCGCACCGGCTTCGTCGAACACGCCTATATCGAGCCCGAGGCGGGGTTTGCGGTCCGGACAAAAGCGATTTCAAGCGAAGTGGGCACCGGTTCGCGTGAAGACATCGCGTGGGACGACTCTTCCGACAGGATCGAGGTCACCGCCTGCACGCAGGCCGCCGTCATGGATCAGGAGGAAGTGGCCCGCGTCGTCGGCGTGCCGATGAGCCAGGTCCGCATCGTTCCGACCGCCTGCGGCGGCGGCTTCGGCGGCAAGCTCGACGTCTCGGTGCAGCCGCTCATCGCCGCGGCGGCGTGGCTTCTGAGGAAGCCGGTGCGCATCGTCTATTCGCGCACCGAGAGCATGGCATCCTCGACCAAGCGGCACCCCTCGAAGATCCACGCGCGCATGTCGGCCGACGCCGCGGGGCGCTTCACCGCCTATGAGATGACCGGCGACTTCAACACCGGCGCCTATGCCTCATGGGGGCCGACGGTGGCCAATCGCGTGCCGGTGCATGCGACCGGGCCCTACAAGGTGCCGCATGTGAAGAACGCCACGCGCGCCGTGCATACCAACGAGCCGCCGGCCGGCGCATTCCGCGGATTCGGCGTGCCGCAGGCGGCGATCGCCGGCGAGACGCTGATCGACGATCTCGCCGACCGCCTCGGCATCGACCGCTGGACGATCCGCCGCATCAACGCCATCGACCACGGTGACAGGACCCCAACCGGTCAGGTGCTCCACGCCTCGGCCGGCCTGCCGCAATGCCTCGACGCGGTGAAGGCCGACTACGACGCGCTGATGGCCGAAGCGGAGGCGCACAACGCCACAGGCAGTCGCACGGCGCGCGGCGTCGGGGTCGCCTGCATGTGGTACGGCTGCGGCAACACCTCCATGTCAAACCCGTCGAAGATGCGGATCACGCTCGCGAAGGACGGTCGCCTGACCTTCCTCAATGGCGCTGTCGACATCGGACAGGGCTCCTCGACCGTGCTGCTGCAGATCGCCGCCGATGCGCTGGGCCTGCCGACAGCCGCCTTCGACTTCGTCATCGGCGACACCGACCTGACCCTCGATGCCGGCAAGACTTCCGCCTCGCGCCAGACCTTCGTCTCGGGCAATGCGGCGAAGCTCGCAGGCGCCGACCTCAGGGCCAGGATCCTGGCGCTCGCCAATGCGGGACATGAGGCAAGACTGAGGCTCGACGGGCCGCGGCTGGTCGTCATGGACGGCGAGGCGAGCCGCTCGATCGACCTTTCGAGCCTTGCTGCCGACGAAACCGGCATCGTGCTGGCCGGCGAGGGCGAGTACGACCCGCCGACCACGGTCCTCGATCCCAAGGGCCAGGGCATTCCCTACGCGACCTACGGCTTCGCCGCGCAGGTGGCGGAGGTGGAGGTCGACCGCCTGCTCGGCACGGTGAAGGTCCGGCGCATCGTAGCCGCCCACGATGTCGGGCGAGCCATCAACCCGACCCTGACCGAAGGCCAGATCCACGGCGGCATCGCCCAGGGGCTGGGCCTTGCGCTGATGGAGGAATACCTCCCCGGCCGCACCGAGAACCTGCACGACTACCTGATCCCCACCGCCGGCGACATGCCGGAGATCACCATCCACCTGATCGAGGACACCGAGCCGGAGGGCCCGTTCGGCGCCAAGGGCGTCGGCGAGCCGGCGCTCGTCGCCACGGCTCCGGCCATTCTCGGCGCGATCCGCCACGCCGTCGGCGTGCGCATGACCGAGGTGCCTGTCCTGCCGCACCGGCTGTGGCATGCGATGCAGGCGAAGGAGGCCGCGGAATGACCGCCACTGACCAACTGTCCATCGCGGCCCGATCGAAGAAGTTCGGCGCGGACGAAGGCGACGGCATCCTGCGCTGCGATGCCTGCCCGGTGCTCTGCCGCATCCGGCCGGGCCGCGCGGGCGCCTGCTCGCGCTATGCCAATGAGAACGGCCAGCTCGTGCGCACCGACCCCGTGGTGCTGCTGGCAAGGACGGTCGAGAGCGGCGGCAAGCTTGTCGAGTTCGGCAAGAACGACTGGGACGGACAGGTCCTCGACCCGCAGCGGACCTTTGTCACGGCGGTCGGGGCCGGGACGACCTATCCCGACTACAAGCCGGCGCCCTTCATCGTCTCGGCGGTCCACGAGGGTGTCGACACGGTGACCGTCGTGACCGAGGGCATCTTCAGCTACTGCGGCGTCAAGGTGAAGATCGACACAGACCGCCACCTCGGCCCCGAGGCTGCGCCCATCCGCGTCAACGGCGAGCAGGTCGGCCATGTGACGACGGCCGAGTACGGCAGCCAGATGCTCTCCATCGGCGGCGTGCGGCACCTCACCGGCGGCTCCAAGAAGGAGGGCAACGTCACCTGCGACACGATGCTGAAGCTCAGCGCCGGCGAGGCGGTGACGATGACCATCGACGGCGGCCATGAGGTCGTGGTCGCCGCCAACCAGGCTCCCATCGTCGACGGCAAGCCCGAACAGCGCATGCGCGTCGGCTGCGGCTCGGCCACCGTCGGCATTTTCGCCAAGCAGTGGCTCGGCCATGTCGACGAGGTCATCGTCGTCGACGACCACATCACCGGCGTACTGACCGAGCACCAGGCCGGCCGCGTGCTCGACATGCGACAGGCCGGCATCCGCGTGCGCGGGCGCAAATCCACGCCCGGCCGCTATTTCCAGGTCGCCAATCCCGGCATCGGCTGGGGCGGCACGGACATCGAGGAGCCGCTGTCGATCATCCAGAAGATCGATCCGGCCATGGCCTGGCCGGGCCTGCGCCTGCTGATGACCTCCACCACGGGCGAACATTTCCTTTACTGCGTGCTGGACGAGAACCTCGTGCCCGTGCCCGCCCCGATTCCGGATGCGGTGATGAAGGTCGTCGACCGGATCGGCGAGAACTGCGAGCCCTCGCTCTGCTCGGTGCTGTTCATGGCGGGCGCGGGCGGCAGCTTGCGCGCCGGCGTCACCGAGAACCCGGTGCTGCTGACGCGGTCGGTCGCCTCCGGCGAGACGAAGGTGACGATGGGCGGCGCGCCGGTCTATCTCTGGCCCGGCGGCGGCATCACGATCATGGCCGACGTCACCCGCATGCCGAAGAACGCCTTCGGCTATGTGCCGACCCCGGCCATCGTCGCCCCCATCGAGTTCACCATGCCGCGGGCGCTGTATGAACGGCTCGGCGGGCACATGGAGGACATCGTGTCGATCGACGACATCCTGCGTGACGTTGCCCCTCAAGCCCGCATCGACGGCTGGATCGAGGGCAATCCCTGGCCGTTCCCGGAGACGCCTTCATGACGGCAAAGCGCCTGAAGACCCAGGGCGAGGCCCCGGCCGGCAGGCCCTACCTCGTCGAGGATCAGATCGGCTTTCTGATCCGCCGCGCCCACCAGCGCGCCAGCGCCATTTTCGAGCAGGTCATGGACGGCATGGACGTGACGCCCGTGCAGTATGCGGCGCTCGCCAAGCTGCACGACCTCGGGCCCACCTCGCAGAACCAGCTGGGACGCCTGGTCGGCATCGACCCCGCCACCATGTTCGGCGTCGCCGGGCGGCTCGCCAAGCGCGGGCTCGTCTCGCCCTCCGTCGACCCGAACGATGCGCGTCTCGTTCTCCTGGCCCTCACCCCGACCGGCCGCGACATCGTCGAGCAGATGAAGGCGCGCGGCCCGGAGGTCTCGGCCCGCACGCTGGAGCCGCTGTCGACCGAGGAGGCCGCAACGCTGCTCGCCCTGCTGGCGCGGGTCGGCTGACGATGTGGGATTCGCCCGCGATCCAGCGCCTCGACGGCGACCGACTGCACCTGCAGCACGGCCCGATCGACGTGATTCTGCGCGCCTGGGGGGCCTCCACCGCCGTTCGCGACGCCTATGACGCGGCCATCGCAAGGTTCGGGACGATCCTGCCCGAGCTCGCCGGGGAGCTCACCGAATTGCGCAAGCCTATGAGCGACCGGCCGCGGGTGACGACGCCGGTGGCGCGCCGCATGGTCGCCGCCTGCCGGCCCCATGCCGGCATTTTCGTGACCCCGATGGCGGCGGTCGCCGGGGCCGTCGCCGACGAGTTGTTGGACTGCATGGTTGAGGCAGCCCCGCTCGACCGCGCCTTCGTCAATGACGGCGGCGACATCGCCATCCACCTGACCGAGGGCGAGACCATGGAGATCGCGGTCGCCGCGGATTTCTCGCGCGGCTCGATCCCGGCGCTCAACGGCCGCATCACCCTCAAGGACACCGACGGCATCGGCGGCATCGCCACCTCGGGTGCGCAGGGGCGGTCCTTCTCGCTCGGCATTGCCGATTCCGTCACGGTGCTCGCCCGCGATGCCGCATCCGCGGATGTCGCGGCGACCCTCGTGGCCAACGCCGTTGATATCGACGACCCGCAGGTCCGCCGCAGTCCGGCTCGCGCTCTCGACCCCGACAGCGACCTCGGCGACCACCTCGTGACAACCGCCGTCGGCGCGCTGACGCAGGCGCAGATCGCCGCCGCGCTCGACGCCGGCCGCACCCGCGCCGAGCAGTTCCGCCAGCGGGGCCTCATTCGCGACGCTGCTATCGTCCTGAAGGGCGAAACGTGCGTGCTCGGACAGACACAAAGCCTCAGGGAGATGAGACCATGACCATCGACGTCAGGAAAATCGTCGTCGGCGTCGAGGAGGTCCGCCACGACGGCGGGCCGAAGCTCGCAAAGCCCATCCTGAAGGGCTGGGTGGCCGCCATCCTGAAGAACCCCTTCGCCGGCCGCTATGTCGAGGATATCCAGCCGATGATGGATGCGCTGAAGCCGCTCGGCCTCGAATGCTCGACGAAGCTTCTCAACGAGCTGGGCGGCGACACCGCGGCGATCGAGGCCTATGGCAAGGGCTCGCTGGTGGGTGCCGCCGGTGAACTGGAGCATGGCGCGCTCTGGCACGTGCCCGGCGGCTATGCCATGCGCGAGTTGCTGGGCGAGGCGCTGTCCATCGTGCCGTCCATGACGAAGGTCGGCCCCATGGGAGCCATCCTCGACGTGCCGATCCATCACCGCAACGCGGCTTACGTGCGCTCGCACTTCGACGGCGTAACGCTGATGGTCCAGGACAGTCCGCGCGCCGACGAGATCCTCTTCGCGCTGGCCATGACCACCGGCGGGCGCCCGCATCCGCGCATGGGCGGACTGACGCAGGACCAGATCGCGAAGCGCGACGGGCAGAGGTGAGGATAGTTAGAAACACTCGCGATGATTGCATATCATACGGATTTTCCGTATGATATGGTATGGCATCGTCGCTTGATTTCGACTGGCATGATGGCAAGGCCGCTTCAAACCTGAAGAAGCACGGCTTCAGCTTCCATGAAGCCGTTGACGTTTTTTCCGATCCGGAGCGGATCGATTTTGACGTCACGCGGGCGTCGAACGGTGAGGATCGGAGAAGGACGGTCGGCAACTACGACGGCCGGCTTATGACGGTCGTCTACACGCGGCGTGGCTCGATCCATTGGATCATCTCGGCGAGGCGCGCCAATCGGACGGAGGCCAAACGCTATGGTCAAGGCTAGGCTGATCATCGACCCTAGGAATCCCCCGAGGATGTCGCCCGAGACCCGCGCTCGTCTCGACGCCATGACACCGGAGGAGATCGAGCAGAACGCGCTCGACGATCCGGACAATCCGCCCTCGACCGAGGAAGAACTCGACCGTGGCGTCGCCGGCAGGCGCGTGCGACTGCTACGCCAGTCCCTCGGTCTGAGCCAGCCGGAATTCGCCGGGCGCTACCGCATCAATCTCGCCCGCCTGCGCGACATCGAGCAGGGGCGCACCATGCCGGACAGCGCCTTCCTCGCCTATATCACGGTGATCGAGACCGAACGCGAGGCGGTGGACAGGGCGCTCGCCTCCTGAGCGCCGCGCGTCCATTCCGGGAGCGGCCACCAGCCCTGCCGCGTGGCCGTGCCCTATGGACCGCGGCGGCATCGCGTCGCTATGGAGAAGCGACCTGTCTCCATGATGAGTGCTGACGTCCATGTCGTCCCAGACCGATCTTGCCGGCCTCCTCGTCGTCTCCGTCGAACAGGCGGTGGCCGCGCCCTATGCCGCCTCGCGCCTCGCCGATGCCGGCGCCCGCGTCATCAAGATCGAGCGTGACGAGGGCGACTTCGCCCGCCGCTACGACAAGGCGGTGGACGGAGAGAGCGCCTATTTCGTCTGGCTCAACCGGGGCAAGGAATCGGTCGTCCTCAACCTGAAAGACGAAGGCGACCAGGCGGTGCTGGCGGCGATGGTCGCGAAGGCCGACGTGTTCATCCAGAACCTCGCCCCCGGCGCGCTGAAGCGCATCGGCTTCGGGATGGAGACGCTGCGCAGGCGCCATCCGCGCCTCATCACCTGCTCCATCTCCGGCTATGGCGAGGAAGGCCCGTGGCAGCACCTGAAGGCCTATGACCTGCTGGTGCAGGCCGAATCCGGCCTGTCCGAGATCACCGGCGAGGGCGACAGCCGCGCCCGCGTCGGCGTCTCCGTCTGCGACATCGCCGCCGGCATGACCGCCTTCCAGGCCATCCTGCAGGCGCTGATCGGCCGCTCCATCACCGGCGAGGGCCGGCACATCGCCGTGTCGCTCTATCACGCGCTCGCCGACTGGATGAACGTGCCCTACCTGCAATATGCCTATGGCGGCATCTATCCGC
>CAZEZD010000046.1:0-12230 GCA_964516115.1 uncultured Hyphomicrobiales bacterium | reverse complement strand
TGCGGAACTCGACGAATTTCGGCACCTTGTAGCCGGTCAGGTGCTCCTTGCAGAAGGCGCGCACCTGCTCGGCGTCGACGTCCATCTCCGGCCGCTTGACGATGAAGGCCTTGACCGCCTCGCCGGCCGCCCCGTCCGGAACGCCGACCACCGCCACTTCGAGCACGGCCGGGTGCTTGGCCAGCGTGTCCTCGACCTCGTTGGGGAAGACGTTGAAGCCGGAGACGAGCACCATGTCCTTCTTGCGGTCGACGATGCGGAAATAGCCGTCGTCGTCCTGGGTGGCGATGTCGCCGGTGTAGAGCCAGGCGTCGCGGACGGTCTTGGCGGTCTCGTCGGGCTTGCGCCAGTAGCCGGCCATGATCTGCGGCCCGCGGGCGATGAGTTCGCCCGGCTGGCCGTAGGGCACCTCGTTGCCGGCATCGTCGACGCATTTGATGTCGGTGGAGGGAACCGGAACGCCGATCGAGCCCTCCTTGACCGCATCGAGCGGGTTGAAGGTGAGGACAGGGGAGGACTCGGTCAGGCCGTAGCCCTCGACCACGGGCGTGCCGGTGACCTCTTTCCAGCGCTTGGCGACGGCGTCCTGCAGCGCCATGCCGCCGGCGCAGGCGCTCTTCAGCGACTTCGGAGGATTGTCGCGGAACCAGGCCTCGTTATTGAGGCCGTTGAAGAGCGTGTTGACACCCGTCAGCGTCGAGATCGGGAACTTCTCGAAGGCCTTCTGCAGGTTGGTCAGGGGGCGCGGATTGGGCACGAGGACGTTGTGCGCGCCGAGAACCCAGTAGCCCAGCATGTTCACCGTGAAGGCGAAGATATGGTAGAGCGGCAGCGCCGTGAGGATCGTCTCCTCGCCCTTGACCATGTTCAGGGCGACCATCTCGAGCGACTGGGCCATGTTCATCACGAGATTGCCGTGGGTGAGCATGGCGCCCTTGGAGACGCCCGTCGTGCCGCCCGTGTACTGGAGCACAGCCAGCGTATCGAGCCCGACATTGTCGGTGTAGGCAGCGATGTTGGCGCCCGACTTGCGCGCCTCGCCCTGGGCCAGGGCGGAGCGGAAGGTGGTATGCGCCACCGGCACCGGCTTGACCGACTTGTCCTTGTACTTCTGCACGAGGCCGACGAGCGTGCCCTGGAGCCAGGGCATGAAGTCGGTGATCGACGAGACCACCACGTTCGGCACGCGGTGGATCGCATAGGCCGAGGGCAGCTTGTCGGCGAACATGTCGATGATGACGAGAAGGTCGGGCTCGCCGTCGGCGAAGACCTTGCCCATCTCCTCCGCCGTGTAGAGCGGGTTGATGTTGATGAGGACGCAGCCCGCCTTGAACACGCCGAAGGCGACGATCGGGAAGGCCATGGCGTTGGGCGTCTGGAGGGCGACGCGCGCTCCCGCCGGCAGCTTCAGCACGTCGCGGAGATAGACGGCGAAGGCATCCGACCAGCGGTCGATCTCGGCATAGGTCAGCGAGCCGCCCATGCCGTTCGGCAGGCAGAGCGAGAAGGCCGGCTTGTCGGCATAGGTGCGCGCGACGGAGCGCACCATGGCGGCGAGATTGGGATAGGGCGCTTCGTCGATCGTGTGCCGCATTCCGACGGAGTAGAATTTCGTCCAGGGCCTTGCTGGCGCGGCGGCGGCGGCGGTGGTCATGCGATCCTCCCGGAGATTGCTGGCATGCTTTTGACCATCCATAGCGCGACGGCCGCAGATCGCCTAGTCGGTGCGGCGATCTCGCCCTCCCTCCAATGGCCGAAGATGGCTCAACGGAGCCTGCCGGCCGCCCGCAGCACGAAGCCGATGACCTCGGCGACCGCCCGGTAGAGTTCCTCGGGAATATGGTCGTCCACCGCCACGCCTGACAGCGCCTCGGCCAGCAGCGGATTTCCTTCCACAGTGACCCCGTTCTCGCGGGCCGTGGCGATGATCTTCTCGGCGATGACACCACGCCCGGAGGCGGTGACCCGCGGCGCGGCATCCTTCGCCATGTCGTATTCGAGCGCCACGGCGATGGCGGGGCGGGGGACGACGGGTTCCTCGCTCATGACGACACGTCCAGCCGGTGGGCCGGCGCTAGGGCGGCGTCGCGCGGGTCAGGGGGGCGCCCGGCAGCGATGGTGAGCCGGTCGATGGTGAAGGCGGAAGCCTCCAGCGCGTCCGACAGGCCATGGCGCTGGGCCTCGAGGACGGCGGCGACAGCGTCGCGCTCGGCCCAGAGCTGGATGTCGATCCGGCCGTCATGCCAGCGCACGGCGGCATGGATCGGTCCGAGCGGCTCGGCTTCCAGCGAAAAGCGCATGGTCCAGTCGCCGCCGGCCCGGCCGCCGGCAGTCCGGTCCTGTCGTTCCTCGCGTTCCTGATCGCGCTGGATCTGGAACTGCATGATGGCTGTCTCGACGCCGATCCTGAGCGGAACTTCCAGCGTCGTCTGCACCGGGGCGTCGGGCCGCCCCATGTCGCGGGCGTCAGGGAGGGAGGCCGCCTGGAGAAGCGTGATGCGGGCGAGCGCGGCCTCGGTGCGCTCGGTGAGGACACGGGCAACCTCCGCCGAGGTGGCGGAGGCGGGCAGGCTTGTCGCGGCGGCGGGCTGGCCGTGGGGCAGGGAGCCCCGCAGGGGAGGCCGTTCATGCCCCTGGGGCTTTGGAACCGTGGCCTCCGCATCCGGCGGAAGCGTTGCGGCCCAGCCGGCGAGGGCGGATTGCAGTCGCTGGAGCGCCGCCTTGAGGTCGGGCGGCAGCGGTATGCCCGCGGGAAGCGTCGCCAGCCTCGCCTCGAGGAACGCGCCGGAATTCCTGAGGGCCGCGGCCAGACTGTCCGGCCGCGCCAGCTCTTCCGCGCCGGCGCGGAAGCCGAGCACCGCCGCCATGGCCTGGAGCACGGCCGGAGGAGGTGCCGCCGCCGTCCGTCCCTGCGCGACGGCGGTCAGGTCGGCGAACAGGGTCGTCATGCTCTCCTGTCGCGCCGCGGCGGCGCGCACGGCCTGGACGATGACCTCGCGGCCGGCCGGCGCCGCGTGAGGTGCGCCAGCCATGACCTCGGCCTGTCGTGCCATGTCGGCCGAGCCGCGCGCCACCAGCGCGACCTGGGCTCCATCGCGCGGGCCGGCGGCCGGAGCGAGCCCGCGGGCGAGCAGATCGACGAGGGCGGCAGCGACGGTGCCGGCAGCGGGGAGCGGGATGGCCGGCGTGGAGGAAGCTGCCGGCGCTCCCGCTGCGGTGGGGAGGCCGGCGGGAGCGGGAGGGGAAGCGGCGGCTGGCCGGGTCTGTGCGGTCTCGGTGAGCAGCAGCTTCACGGCCATGCCCTGCCGTTCGACCGTGAGGTTGAGGTTCGTGCCGGGAACGAGGGGCTGGGCGGTCCTGACGTCAAGTGTGCCCGTGCCGACGGTCAGGCGCGCGATGCCCTCCGCCAGCATCGCGGCGACCCGCACGGACACTGTATCGCCCGGCCTGACGCCGAGCGCCTCCAGCGCGGCGCGCCACTGCACCGGCTCGACGGGCGCCACCGCCAGGGTGGGCCGGATGCCATCGACGCTCACGCGGGTCCTCCCCGGCAGGAGATGCGGAATCGAAGCCTGACCGACAAATCATGACCGATTCGGAAAGGCTGAGCTTGACTCGTCCCGACTTCCGCACCGAAATCACGGGAAATCCGCCCGATCGGTCTCCGTGAAGCCCGCGCGAGAGGCGGAAATGACCCGCCGCCGGCCGGCGGAGACCATGTGAGGGCGTATCCATGTTGCATCAGCCGCGTCGCTGGCTCCCGGGCCTGCTGCCTCTTGCCCTTCTTGCCGGCGGCTCCCTGTGGTGGAAACAGGACGCCATCGAAGCCGATCTCGCCGCCCGGGCCACCCGCGCCATCGGCGCGGCGTCGACGGTGGATGGCAAGCCGTGGGCGACCGTCACGGTGCGCGGCCGCGACGCCGTCATCAGCGGCACGGCGCCGGGCCTCGACGCGGCGGTGACCGCCGAGAATTCCGCAGAAGGCGAGACCGGCGTTCGCCGTGCCGATGCGGCCAACGACCTCCTGCCGGCCGCCAATCCATTCGGATGGTCGGCACGGCGCGACGGGCAGACCATCACGCTCTCCGGGCAGGTCGCGCCCGACGGGTCGCGCGCCCGGCTGGCCGATGCGGCTCAGAAGGCGGTGCCCGGCGGCGCGGTCAGCGACCTCATGACGCTGGCGCGCGACATCCCGCCAACGGCGACGCGCGCCGCCGAGATGGGCATCGAGCAGCTCGGCCGGGTGGCCAGCGGTTCGGCGACGCTCAGCGGAACGGCCTTCCGCTTCAACGGGTCTGCCGCCGATGCGGCCACCAAGGCGCTGATCGACCAGGCCCTGGGGGCGCTGCCGCAGGGCATCGTGGCCGGCGGCGTCAATGTCTCGATCCCCGGTCCGCCGGTCGCTGAGGCCCCGGCTCCTGCCGCCATCCTGCCGCCGGTCGCGGACTGGAGCGCCACCAAGGCGGCGGACGGCGCCATCCGCCTTGCCGGGACGATCGGATCGGAGGAAGCGCGCCAGCGTATCGTCGCGGCGGCACGCGCTTCGACGACCGGGCCGGTGACCGACGCCATGACGGTGATCGGCGGGCTGCCCGGCAATCTGGAAGCCAAGGCCCTGTCGGCTCTCGACCAGCTCAAGGGGCTGGCCAGCGGCGCTGCGCGCATCGCCGGCACCGCCTTCTCGTTCAGCGGGGTTGCCGCCGATCACGCCGCCTTCGAGAGGCTCGCGGCCTCGGTGCGGGCTGCCAATGACGGCTTTGCGATCGGCGATCTGGTCGTCGCCCCGCCCGTCGTCTCGCCGTTCTCGTGGAGCGCGAGGCGCACGCCTCAGGGGCTGACCCTGCAGGGCTTCGCGCCGTCCGGGGCGGCGAAGGCCGCAGTTGCGGCAGCGGCCGGACGCCTGTTTGCCGGCGTGCCCGTCATCGACGAGACGAAGGTTGCTTCGGGATTCCCGAGCGGCGTCGATTTCGCGGCGCTCTCCACGACGGCCCTGACGCAACTGGGACGGCTTGCCGAGGGCTCGGTGCAGATGACGGGCAACCGCCTGTCGCTGGCCGGCCGTGCCGCCGACGCCGCCGTCGCCGTGGATATCCGGCGCGCCCTCGCGGCCGTCGGGCCGCCGGTCCTGGCGGTGAGCGACATTGCCGTGCCGCCGGCCGAGATTCCGCCGCCGCCGCCGCTGCCGCCGCTCGCGGCCGATCTCGTGGCGCCTCCGCCACCTCCGGCACCTGCGATGGCGCCACAGCGGCTTGCCGCGGTCTCCGGACCCGTTGCAGCAGTGACGCCTCTGCCGGCCTTGCCGCCGGATGCGATCCCGCCTCCGCCGCCGGTACCGCCTCTGGCGGCCGATCTCATTCCGCCGGCGTCCCCGCAGTCGCTTGCCGTGGTTTCCGCGCCCGTCGCGACGGCAACGCCGGTGCCCGATCTTCCGCCGGACGCGATCCCGCCCCCGCCGCCCGTGCCGCCGCTGTCGGCCGATCTCATTCCACCGCCACCCCCGCCGCCCGTTCCGGTCGCGCAGGCGCCGGCTGTGACGTCAGCGCCCGCCCGCCCGCCGGGGACCATCCCGCCCCCTCCGGCTCCGGCGCCCATCTCGCTGCCGCGGCCCGATTGCTCCGTCATCATCCAGACGGCGCTCGAGGGCGACCGCATCCTCTTCGACTACTGGAAGGCGGAGCAGCGGGCAGAGCACGGACCCGTCCTCGACAGGCTGGCGGCTGCGATCCGGCGCTGCGCGGACGACGAGCGCATCGAGGTCGCGGGACATGCCGACGTCCACAACGCCACCAATCAGAACCAGAAGCTCTCCGAGGACCGCGCGGGCCTGATGCGGGCGGAACTCATCCGCCGCGGCGTGGCGGCCAGTTCGCTGGTCGTGGTCGGCTATGCGGCCAGCCGGCCGGTTGTCGAGGGCGATACGGAGGAAGCGCGCGCGCTGAACCGTCGCGTCGAGTTCCACGTGCTGCCGCGCAACTGAGGAGACAAGGTCATGCTCTATCTCGTCCAGACCTTCGCCCTCCCGCTGCTCGTCGCGCTGGCCGGGGGCCTGGCCGTCGGCTGGGTGACCTCCGACCGGGAGGACAAGGGCCCGAGCGGCTGGGCCGCGCTCGCCATGACGGTTTTCGTGCTGATGGCGGTGGCGTCGACCCTCAAGTGGGTTCCGGGCCGGCCGGGCCTGTGGCTCGATACGGCCGTTCTGTTCGGCGCGGCCTACCTCGTCGGCTGCGTCGTCGGCGCCTTCGCGCGGGTCTTCACCGACAAGGTCGAGGACATGGCCCCGCAGCCGCTCGAGCAACTGGCGGGTGCGGGACAGGCCTTCGCCTCGACCGCCGAGCGCCGGCCGGAGACCGCTTCGCAGGCGGTCACCGCGGCTGAACAGACGACGACCCCCGGCGCGGCCGCGGCTGCCGAGGCGATGGCGCAGGGCACGAAGCCTCATGGCCTCGGCGCACCGCGCGATGGCGGGCCCGACGAACTGGAACTGATCCGTGGCATCGGCCCGCAGAACGAGGCGCGGCTCCATGCGCTCGGCATCTGGCACTTCGACCAGATCGCCGCCTGGACGCCGAAGGAGGCGCAGTGGGTGGGCGGCTATCTCGCCTTCCCCGGCCGGATCGAGCGCGAGGACTGGATCGGGCAGGCGAAGATCCTGGCGGCCGGGGGCACGACCGATCACGCCGAGCGCGTCAGAAGGGGCGAGATTGCCAGCACGCCGGAGGGCAGGCCACCATCGGCCTGACGTCCTTGCCCGGACATGCAGAGGCCCCGGCAAGGCTGTTGCCGGGGCCTCTGCCGTTCATGGGTCGACGACCGTCAGGTCAGGTAGTGGACGCCGGCGACGATGATCAGTGTCCAGACCACGAAATTGGCGGTGATCGTCGCGGCGACAGCCTGTGTCGGAGACATGCGGAACCTCATTGAACCGGTCTTCCTCTTGCGTGGAAGAACCCCTCCGCTCCCATTTCTAGCGATCCGACGTGGCGCGTCGATGAAAGCCTGAAGGAAGGGTTAACCGGCCGTCCCGCTTCGGACCTGCGGCTTCAGATGCTGCCGACGGTCTTCAGGCGCATGCGCGGATGGATTTCCGCCTGGCTCAGCACCGGGGTCTGCGCCCGGAAGCGCTCTACGATCGAGCGCACGAACGGGCGGATGCCGGGGCTGGTGAGGAGGACCGGCGCCTCGCCCATGCGGGCCGCGTCCTCGAAGGCGTCGCGCACCAGCATGATGAACTCCGACAGCTTCGAGGGCTGCATGGCGAGCTGCCGGTCGTCGCCCTGGCCGACGATGGAATCGGCGAAGGCCTGCTCCCATTGCGACGACAGGGCGATGAGCGCGAGGCCGCCGTCCATGCCGGCATACTGGGCGCAGAGCTGGCGGGCGAGCCGGGAGCGCACGTGCTCGGCGATCTGCGCGGGCGAGCGGGTAAAGGCGACCGCCTCGGCGATGCCCTCAAGGATCGTCGGCAGGTCACGGATCGAGACGCGTTCGTTGAGCAGCGTCTGCAGCACCCGCTGGATGCCGGAAATGGTGATCTGGCCAGGCACCAGGTCCTTGACGAGGTCGGACTGCTCCTTCGGCATGTCTTTGATGAGCTTCTGGACCTCCGAATAGCTCAGGAGGTCCGAGACGTTGGCCTTCAGGATCTCGGTGAGGTGGGTCGACAGGACGGTCGCCGCATCGACCACGGTGTAGCCGCGCACGCTCGCCTCCTCCTTCAGCGCGGCGTCGACCCAGGTGGCCGGCAGGCCGAAGGTCGGCTCGGTCGTGTGGACGCCCGGCAGGTCGACATGGCCGCCGGCCGGATCCATCACCATGTACTGCATCGGCCAGATCTGCCCCTGGCCGGCATCCACCTCCTTGACGCGGATGATGTACTGGTTCGGCGGCAGCTGGACGTTGTCGAGGATGCGGACCGAGGGCATGACGAAGCCCATGTCGGCGGCGAGCTGGCGGCGCAGGGCCTTGATCTGGTCGGTAAGACGATCCGAGCCGCCCTCCGACTGGACAAGCGGCAGGAGGCCGTAGCCGAGCTCGATCTTGAGGTCGTCGATCTTCAGCACGGAGGAGATCGGCTCCTCCGCGGGTGGCGCGGAGGCGGCCGCGACCTCCGCGGCTTCCGTGATGTCCGCGTTGCGCGAGGCGCGCTTGGCGTCCTCACCGAGCTTGTAGGCGGCCCAGCCGGCAAGCGCGGCGAGGCCCGCGAAGGGGATGAAGGGAATGCCGGGCAGCAGGGCCATGGCGCCCATGACGCCCGCCGACAGGCCGAGGGCCTTCGGATAGCCAGTGAGCTGCCGCATCATCGCCTGGTCGGCGGAGCCGGTGACACCGGCCTTGGAGACGAGGAGGCCGGCGGCGGTCGAGATGACGAGGGCGGGGATCTGGCTGACGAGACCGTCGCCGACGGTGAGGGTCGTATAGGTCCGCGCCGCCTCCAGAAAGGGCATGCCCTGCTGGGCGACGCCGATGATGAGCCCGGCGATGACGTTGATGAAGGTGATGAGCAGGCCGGCGATGGCGTCGCCCTTCACGAATTTCGAGGCGCCGTCCATGGCGCCGTAGAAGGCGCTCTCGTCCTCGAGATCCTTGCGCCGCGTCTTGGCGGTCTTCTCGTCGATCAGTCCGGCGGAGAGATCGGCGTCGATCGCCATCTGCTTGCCGGGCATGGCGTCGAGGGAGAAGCGCGCCGCGACCTCGGCGATGCGGCCCGAACCCTTGGTGATGACGATGAAGTTCACGATCACCAGGATGGCGAAGACGATGATGCCGATGATGAACGAGCCGCCCATCACGAAGCTGCCGAAGGCCTCGATGACGTAGCCTGCCGCGGCTGTCCCCTCGTGGCCGTTCGACAGGATGAGGCGCGTCGAGGCAAGGTTCAGCGACAGGCGCAGCATGGTCGCGATGAGCAGCACCGTCGGGAAGGACGAGAACTCCAGCGGCTTGTGGATGAACAGGGCGGTCATGAGGATCATGACCGAGGAGATGATGGACACCGCCAGCATCATGTCGAGGACGAGCGGCGGCAGCGGGAAGATCAGGATGACGAGGATGCCGATGACGCCGGTGGCCATCCACAGGTCGGGACGGCGCAGCCAATCGGTCATCTGGCCGACGGACATGCCGCTGGCATTGGAAGGCTGTCGTCCGGCACCCGCCGTCGTGTCGGTCATGCGCTGTCCCCGGCCGCCCGCACGTGCGGCCCATGTTGAACGTCTCCAGGCAAGATTTGCCGGGTGGATGGTTAACGGGAGGTTACGGAGCCTTGCCGAAGCGGGCCGCTTGTCGCCGCCGACCTGCAATGCCAAATCTTGGCTGCGGCGACGCAGCATCTCCAGGAGCATTCCATGGCCGATTTCCGACTGTCAGGGGCCGGCGGGTCACCGGGGGGCCTGATCCCCTTCTTCGTCGGCCTCGGCATGACGGTGGCGGGCGCCTATCTGTTGACGAACCAGGTCTCGGTTCACGGTGGATCGTGGACGCTGGGTGGCTATTCGGCCTTCGGCCTGTCGCTTATTCCGATCCTTTTCGGCATCGGCATGCTGTTTTTCGACGGATCGTCCCGCCTCGGCTTTCTGCTGCTCTTTGCCGGCGTTGTGATCATCGCGGCAGGCATCCTGACCAACCTGACCATCTATTTCGTGCCCACCAGCCTGTTCAACACGCTGATGATGCTGGGCCTGACGGCGGGCGGAATCGGTCTCGTCCTGCGTTCGCTGCGCTAATTTCGGCTTTCGCCCCAAAACGCGCGGCGGCGTTAACCATCCGGTAACCACCCACCCGGCAAATCTTGCCCAGCGAACCGGCGCCGCGCCGCTTCGCCTGCGCTTGGGGGCTGGTGCGTCTTGAACGGCATGCTGGAGTTCGTGAAGAAACTGGGGGCGCCCCGCCTGGCGGCCATGGGAGTGGTGTCCCTCGGCCTCGTCGGCTTCTTCGTCTACATCATCATGCGCATGAGCCAGCCGCAGATGGCTCTGCTGTTCTCCGACCTGACGCTGGAGGACTCCTCGCAGATCGTGAAGGAGCTGGAGCGCCGCCAGGTCCGCTTCCAGCTGCGCAACGACGGCGCCCAGTTGTTCGTGCCGCAGGAGCAGGTGGCCCGGGTGCGCCTGCAGCTTGCCGAGAGCGGCATGCCGCGCGGCGGCGGCGTCGGCTACGAGATCTTCGACAAGGGCGACGCGCTGTCGTCCACCTCCTTCGTGCAGAACATGAACCAGCTGCGCGCGCTGGAGGGCGAGCTTGCCCGCACCATCCGCGGCATCGAGCGGGTCCAGTCGGCGCGCGTCCATCTCGTCCTGCCGGAGCGGGCGCTGTTCTCCCGCGAGCGCACCGAGCCCTCGGCCTCAATCGTCCTGCGCGTGCGCGGCGGTCTCGAGCCGCAGCAGATCCGCGCCGTCCGTCACCTCGTCGCCTCGGCGGTGCGCGGCCTCTCGCCGCAGCGCATCTCCATCGTCGACGAGGGCGGCCGGTTGCTCGCCGACGGCGCCGGCGATTCCTCGGGCATGATGGGTTCCACCATCGACGAGCGGAAGGCGGGCCAGGAGCGCCGCCTGCGCGAACAGGTCGAAAGCATCATCGCCTCCGTCGTCGGGCCGGGCCGCGCCCGCGTCCAGGTCGCCGCCGACATGGACTTCAACCGCGTCACCCAGACCTCGGACGACTTCGATCCCGAGCGCCGCGTCGTGCGCTAGACCCAAACCCGCGAGGCGCAGTCGAGCTCCAACGAGGGCCGCGACGGCCAGGTCACCGTCGGCAACGAGCTTCCCGGCGCCAACCAGACGGCCCCCGGCCAGAACCCCTCACGCGAGGCCAGCCGCAAGTCCGAGGAGACGATCAACTACGAGATCGCCCGGACGCAGCGCACCGAGGTGATCGAGGGCGGACGGATCAAGCGGGTCTCGGTCGCGGTGCTGGTCGACGGCATCTATGCGCGCGATCCGCAGGGCAATGTGAACTACCAGCCGCGCGCCCAGGAGGAACTCGACCGGATCGGCGCTCTGGTGCGCTCGGCGATCGGCTTCGACCAGCGCCGTGGCGACCAGGTCGAGATCGTCAACCTGCGCTTCGCCGAAGCGCCGCAACTCGCCGCGCCCGAGGCGCCGAAGCCCTGGTGGATGGTGTACGACTTCACCAAGGACGACATCCGCTACGCCATCGAGCTGTTCGTCCTGCTCATCGTGTCGCTGCTCGTCATGCTCTTCGTGGTGCGCCCGCTGCTCCGTCGCATCGTCGCGCCCGAGGAGGTTCCCGCCGTGGCGCTGCCAGCCGGCGCGGCCGGCGGGCTCGCCGGTGGCGCGTCCGCATCACGCGAGGAAGAGGGCGGCGAGACCAGCGATTCCAAGGCCGTGAAGGCGCCGCCGCTGGTGCCGGGCATGGAGAGCGCCACCATGAAGATGATCGAGATGGCGCAGATGAAGGGCGAGGTGCACCAGGCCTCGCTCTCCAAGGTCGGCGAACTGGTTGAGAAGAACCCGCACGAGACGGTCTCGATCATCCGCCAGTGGCTGAATGACGGGGAACCGAAGTGACGATCGCCCAGATCCAGCGCGACGCCGAATTCGGCAAGGCCCTGGCGGCCCTCTCGGCCGACGGACGCGTCAACACGCTCGCGGCCAAGGGCCTGACGGGCCACCAGCGCGCCGCGATCCTGATGCTGACGCTCGGCGACAAGGTCTCCGCGCGCATCTGGAAGCTGCTCGACGACGACGAGATTCGCGTCCTGTCCATCGCCATGTCACAGCTCGGCACGGTGGAGCCCGACGTGGTGGAGAGCCTCATGCTCGAATTCGTCGGTCGCTTGTCGGCGGCAGGCGGCCTGATGGGCAATTTCGACGCGACCGAGCGCCTCCTGTCGCAGTTCATGCCTACCGATCGCGTCGCCATGCTGATGGAGGAAATCCGCGGTCCGGCCGGTCGCAACATGTGGGAGAAGCTCTCCAACGTGCAGGAGCAGGTGCTCGCCAACTATCTGAAGAACGAGTATCCGCAGACCGTCGCGGTGGTCCTGTCGAAGATCCGGCCGGAGCATGCCGGCCGGGTGCTGGCCATCCTGCCCGAGGAGTTCGCCCTCGACGTCGTCGGCCGGATGCTGAAGATGGAAGCGATCCAGAAGGACGTGCTGGAGCGCATCGAGCAGACACTGCGCACGGAATTCATGTCGAATCTCTCGCAGACCTCGCGCCGCGACAGCCACGAGGCCATGGCGGAGATCTTCAACTCGTTCGACCGCCAGA
>CAZEZD010000045.1:0-12429 GCA_964516115.1 uncultured Hyphomicrobiales bacterium | reverse complement strand
AAGTCGCCAGCCTCAACATGGGCACGATGAACTTCGGCCTCTACCCGATGCTCGACCGCTACAAGGAGTTCAAGTACGACTGGGAAAAGCCCTATCTCGAGGGCTCGCGCGCCGGCATGTTCAAGAACACGCTCGCCGACATCGAATATATCCTCACCACCTGCGCCAACAACGGCACCCGCTTCGAGGTGGAGTGCTACGATATCGGCCACCTCTACACTCTGCGCCACTTCGCCGACCGCGGCATTATCAAGCCGCCCTTCTTCATCCAGTCGGTGTTCGGCATCCTCGGCGGTATCGGCGGTCACTACGAGGACGTGGTGATGATGAAGCGCACGGCTGACCGGCTGTTCGGCGACGAATACCAGTGGTCCGTGCTCGGCGCCGGCCGTAACCAGATGCCCATCGCCGCCATGTCGCTCGCCATGGGCGGCAACGTGCGTGTCGGCCTGGAGGATTCGCTATGGATCGGCCCGGGCAAACTGGCAAGGAACAATGCCGAGCAGGTCACCAAGGTGCGCCAGATCATCGAGGGCATGGGCCTTGAGATCGCGACCCCGGACGACGCCCGCGAGATCCTCGGCCTCAAGGGCGGCGACAAGGTCAATTTCTGACCTGACGTATCCCGCAGATCCAAAGCAAAGGGCGCAGCCATGGCCGCGCCCTTTCTCATCTCTCACCGTACAGCCGCTCAGGCGGATTTCGCCCGCAGCGCTTCGAACTTCGCGATCTGGTCCGGCAGCAACTCACGCCGGGCGTCGCGGCGGACGAAGATCTTGAACATGGCCTCGCCGGCCGCATTGTAGAACTGGATCGACAGCGAGCGACGGCCGTGGAACATGCGGTCGACGAAGCAGATTTCGCTGCAGTTCGACGCCTTGATGTGGCCGCCGATGGGGCTGTCGCCGTGGACGTTGAACCAGCCGTGGCCGGACGAGCCCGGCACCAGCCTGCCATGGCATTCGAGCACGATGTCGGGCGTGTTGACGATGAAGAGGATCTCGCCCCAACCCGTCACGTCGGTCCAGATCGCCTCGAAGGCATCGGCGGGAGCAGCGATGCTCTCACCGGGCGGCAGCATCGCGAGAACCTCGCGCGGCGGCACGCCGTGTTCGCGGGCGACATTCTCGATGACGCCGTCGGGCTTGGCAGCCAGCGCCGCGCGTGCCGCCGCCAGACGGTCGTCAAGGGCCATCACCTGAGCCGTCATCGTCGTCACTCGGCGGCGACGGGGGGTTGCGACCGGTTGTGCTCGACCAGCACCGCCTCGAACCCCTCGAACTCCGGATGGCCCATCGATGTCGGTTTGGCCTGCGCCACCCCCGCGCGGGCATGCGACCTGCGGAACTGCTCGGACTTGGTCCAGGCCTCGAAGTCGGCCTTGTTCTCCCACACGGTGTGCGAGGCGTAGAGCGTGTGGTCCTCGCGCTCGGGTCCCTTGAGCAGGGCGAACGCGACGAAGCCCTTGAGTTCGTTGAGATAGGACTGGCGGGTGCGCCAGATCGTCTCGAAATCGGCCTCGGCGCCCTTGATGACCTTGAAGCGGTTCATGGCGATGTACATGGCAGTCTCCTTCTGGCTCGTCCCGCGGACTGGCTTGGATCAATAAAGGCTGTAGTTGATCCCTGCCGTAAAGGTGGCAGGGCCTCCGGCCGGGTTCGGCGGGAAGGGCTGGGCGCGACGCACCATGGCGAGCGTCGCCTGATCGAGAATGGCGGCACCAGAGGACGCGGCGATGGACACAGAAGTGACCGCACCGCTGGCGCTGAGAGAGAACGAGATGCCGGTGCGCCCGCGTATGCCACGGTCGCGAGCCTGCTCCGGATAGACCTTGTAGCGGGCGAGATGGGCGAGGACGCGCTGGCGCCAGGCCGCGACGGCGGCGACGTTCGAGGCTCCCGTTGTGCCGGTCGCGTTCGACTGCTGGCGGTTGCGCTGGCCGATGCCCTCGCCGCGCTCGGCAACGGCGGCGCGCGCCTCAGCCTGCCGCGCGGCGCGCGTCGGGCGCTCCGGCTGCGGGGCCGCGGCGACCTGACGGGTCGGGCGTCGATGCTCGCGGGTGGCTGGCGCCTCACGGCGGATCGGCGGCGGACGCGTCGCCTCGCGGCGCACGGGGGGCGTTGCCTGCCGCGGTGTCCGGACAAGGGGAGCCGGCGCAGGCTCAACGGGCAGCGGCACGACGGCAGCCTGAACCTCGGTCGTCTCCCGCGTATCGATCGTCTTCGCCTCATCGGGCAGCGCCGCTGGCTGCGGCGCGTCGGCCTGCACCACGGGAGGTGGCTGGATCGACTCCGCCACTGGAGGATGTTCGAGGGCGGGCCGAGGCGGAGGAGCAGGCTCCTCGCGCACCGGCTCGGAGCGCGCTTCCGCGAGAACAGGCTCCGCCGGCCTGTCAATGACCGGCAGATGCTCCGGCATAGGCGGCGCAGGCAACTGATCGAGAATGCGCTCAGCCGTCGTCAGCGGATCGGGCTGGGCCACCGACGGCTCCTCGGACAGCCTCTCGACGGGCTCGGCGACTGAAGGCTCCAATGGAGTCCCGGCAGGTGGAATCTCGACCTTGCGAAAGGCCTCGCTGTCGGACGAGGGCGTCTCGGTCTCGTGTCGACCGCTGGCGGTCTCCTGCTGAGAGGCCGAACCGGTATCGGCCGCCACCACCAGCTCGACCGGAATGCCCTCCCCGCCGGCGGAGATCGGCAGCGGCTGCGGCAGGCTCAGCCAGACAAAGGCCGCCGCCGCGCCGGCGTGAAGCAGCATCGAGGCGACGACGGACAGGGACAGCCGCGCGGCGACGGGATGAGGGCATCCCCGCGCCGAAAGGTCTGTCTCGACGACCGGCAGCGGGACGGTCGCTTCGCCTTCCGGCGCCGGGACGGGAACGGCCACGACGTCGGGCGCCGCAAGGGCGGTCACCGGTTGCGGCGTGACCACGACGGCGGGCGCCGCCGAGATGGCCGGCTCCCCCCGTCCGGAGGGGAGCGCGAGGGTCAGGACAGCGATCGGCAGGCTCGGGTCGGGAGATCCTGAGCGCGCGCCCGGAAATGCGGGCTCGGACCTTCCGCGCCCCGCCGGCCGGGCCGGATGGCTCCGGCCCGTATCCGTCCTGCGCGCTGTCGAGCGGCCGGCCATCGCAGCCTCAGAACTTCGCCGTCAGGCTGGCCGACACGGAGCGGCCAGGCGCACGGAAGAGTTCGAGGTTGGCGTTGGTCGAGGTGAGACCGGCAACATCGATGGCGTTGAAGTAGCTGGCGTTGAAGATGTTGAAGATGCCGGCACGCAGCGTCAGGTGCTTGTTGATCTCGTAGGAGCCGAGCAGGTCGAAGGTCGCATAGGCGCCGGGCTGGTAGATGTTGGCGGCGCTGACGCGGGTCTTGGCAAGGGCCGCCTTCATGCGGGCCTCCACCTGCCAGTTGTGCGGGCTGGTGTAGCGGATGCCGGCGACGCCGGTGAGCGGATCGACGCTGTCGATGGCCGCGCCGGTCGTCTGGTCCGTGCCGTTGGCGTAGGCGACAGCGCCGTGCAGCGACCATTCGGGGGTCATCCGGTACTCGCCGCGGGCCTCGAAGCCCCAGATGCGGACCGACGAGACGTTCTGATACTGGAACTGGATCAGGGGGCATGTCGGAGGCGAGCAGACCGTGACCGTGTTGATGAAGTCTTTGTAAAGATTATAGAACCCCGACACCTGGAACGACGACCCATCGGCGAAACGGCCGCGCAGGCCTGCCTCGAAGCTGTTCACGGTTTCCGGCCTGAGCCCGAAGTTCGGCAGGATCTCGTAGCCCTGGGTGGCGTTCGAGAAGGCGAAGTTCGCATTGTCGTAGGGCGGCGCGCGGAAGCCGCGGGCGTACTGGCCGAAGACGCGGAAGTTTTCGGTCAGATCATAGGTCGCGCCGAGCTTCGGTGACACGGCGAAGGCCGAGACATTGCCGATCGTGAAGCCCGGATTGGAATTGTAGAAGGCGGCGTCGGGCTTGGGCGTCAGGTGATAGTAGTCGAAGCGGATGGCCGGAGTGATGCGCAGCGCGCCCCACTGCATGGTGTCCTGGATGTAGAACGCCGCCTGGGTGGTGTGCGTGTCCGGGAAGTTCTTGTTTGGGAAGGTCTCCCCGACGGGCAGGGCCACCGGAGTGCCGCCGGGCCAGGTCACCTCGTAGCGCGAGCGCGGTCGGGAGGTCATGGTGAAGTCGAATGTCGCGCCGTAGATGATCCGGTGGTCCCAGGCGCCCCACTGGCGCTGTGCCGTGAACTGCGCATTGGCGCCGAAGATCTGCTGGCGGAAATCGAAATCGGAGACGCGCAGGCGGTTGGCGGGGGCCGGAGCGACGACACCCGAGCGACGATACTCGTCGAGGTGCTCCTGCCGGTCGAAGTCGGTGGCATAGGCCGCCAGCTTGATCTCGTCGGCGATCGCCCAGGAGAGCTGCTGCGTCCAGTCGAGGCTGAGGCGGAAGCGCTTGTTGGTGTCGTGGGCGACCTGCTGGGTGATCGTCGTTGTGCGCGCGGACACGATGTCGGTGGCAACGCCGCGCCACATGGCCTCGCCGGTCAGGCGCCAGCGGCCCGAGTCGGGCGTCTCGTAGATGAGCTTGGCGAGAATGTTGTTGGACTGGAAGGTCTGCGGATTGGCCCGGCGGGTGGCCGAATTGATCTGTGTCTCGGTGCCGTCGCGCCGGGTGTACTGGAACAGGAATTCGAACGGACCCTTGCGGGCAGCACCCGTGTAGGTGTGGGCAAAGGAGCGGTTGACGCTGTCGAAGGAGAACTTCGTGCCGGCATACCAGTCGCGCCCGACCTCGCGCAGATAGTCACCGGGATCCTTGGTGACGAAGGTGACGACGCCGCCGATGGCATCCGATCCGTAGAGCGCCGAGGCCGGCCCGCGGATGATCTCGACGGCCTTGAGGCTGTCGTAGTCGATGACGTCGCGGGTGTAGAGGCCAGGACCCACGTTCGAACCGGGATAGTCGGGAACGCGGAACCCGTCGACCTCGAGGCGCACGCGGTTGTCGCCGATTCCGCGGATGAAGAAGCTGCCGGCGCCGACGCGCGTCGGCGCGTTGCTGACCGCCAGACCCGGCTCGTTGCGGACGATGTCGCGCGGCCCCTGGACGAGGTTCTGCTCGATCTGACGCGCGTTGATCACGGTCACCGTGCCGGGCGCGTTGAAGACTGTGGAGGGCGTGCGCTCGGCCGAGACGGTGATCTCGTCCTGCGCTGTCGGCGTGCGGCCGTCGGACGGACTGCCCTCGCTCTGCGCGAGGGCCGGGCCGGTCGCCAGGACCAGAAGCGAAACTGACGCCATGAGCGCCTGACGTCCGTGATGAAGGAACATGATCGAGACCGCGAGCCTGAATGAATTTCGTTGTGGCTGGCTGGCTGGCTCGACGCATCCCGCGTCCGGCTGGCTGGCATCTTCACCGGCCAGGTTTCCCGGTCGCGGTGCTGTTGACGATGCCTACTTAAGCTGACTATCAATGTCAACAATCATAGATGAGGATGCAGTTTTCAATACTTCCAATGAGATATGCTTGATTGTTGTCATTCTAAAATAGGCGCCAACATGATGTCCTCCTCCACCCTACGCCCGTCCGGAGACGGGCGCGAACACAGTGTTCCACCCCTCGGCGAACCCGATGCAATCCCGACGGTCGAGGTCGGCGCGATCATCGGCAGCGGCCGGGAGGCCGTCATCCTCCACAAGGGTGAGCGGTATCGCCTACGCGTCACCGCCAACGACAAGCTGATCCTGACCAAATGACCCGCCCATTCGCAGTCCGGGGAACCGGCCTTCCCCTTTCGCGCCGCGCCCTTCTGGCAACGGGTGCGGCATGGCCGCTGATGTCGCGCGCGCGGGCCCAGGTCCCGGGCCGTCGTATCGTCGCCGCCGGCGGCGTCATCACCGAGATTCTCTATGCGCTCGGCCAGCAGGATCTGCTGGTCGGCGTCGACACAACCAGCCTCCATCCGCCTGCGGCCATGCAGGAGAAGGCCAATGTCGGCTATGTGCGCGCCCTTTCCGCGGAGGGCGTGCTCTCCCTGAAGCCGACAGACCTGCTGGCGGTCGAGGGCGCCGGACCGCCGGACACGATCAAGCTCATCGCCGAGGCCGGCGTGAGGGTTCAGCGCGTGTCGGAAGACACGTCGGAAACGGGGGTGGTCACCCGCATCCGCGCCATCGGCGGGTTCGCCGGCGCGACGGCAAGGGCCGAGTCGCTGGCGGCCAGGCTGGAAGCCGACTTTGCCACGCTCGGGCGCCAGCGCGAGACGATCGCCCGGCGCAAGCGGGTGCTTTTCGTCCTCTCGCTGCAGAACGGCCGCGTCATGGTGGGCGGGGCGAAGAGCAGCGCCGATTCCATCATCCAGCTCGCCGGCGCAGTGAACGCCGCGAGCGCCGTCGAGGGTTACAAGCCGCTGACCGACGAGGGCCTGATCGCCGCGGCGCCGGACGTGGTGCTGATGATGAATCACAACAGCCATGCCGCTTCGCCGGACCAGGTTTTTGCCCAACCCGCCCTGTCGGCTACGCCGGCTGCGCGGAGTCGTGCGCTGATCGCCATGGACGCCCTCTATCTCCTCGGGTTCGGTCCGCGGACACCGGATGCGGCGCGCGAACTGATGGCGGCGGTCTACGGGCCGGTTGCTCCCATCCAGAGCGCCCGGCCGTGACCCTTGCGGCCGATGTTTCGACGGTCGCCGGCCTCTTCGCCTCGCGGCGGCGCCGGCTGGCGATCGGCGCGGGCCTCTGTGCCGCGGCGCTGGTGGTCCTGGCGGTCGCCTCGCTCGGCAGCGGAGCGGTGAAGATTCCACCAGGCCAGGTCATCCAGGTCATGGCAGGCTGGTTGACCGGCGACGCCGAGGTGCTGACGGGCCGGGACGCGCTGATCATCCTGTCCATTCGTGTGCCGCGCCTCATCCTGGCAGCGCTGATCGGCGCCGCGCTCGCCGTATCGGGCGCGCTGATGCAGGGCCTGTTCCGCAATCCCCTGGCCGATCCGGGGCTGGTCGGCGTCTCCTCCGGCGCGGCGCTGGCGGCCGGCTTCACCATCGTCCTCGGCGATCGCCTCTTCGGCACCGTGTCGGCGCAGTTGCCTTTTGTCCTGCTGCCCTTCGGCGCCTTCTTCGGGGGCCTCGTTTCGACCCTGATCCTCTACGCCATCGCCACCCGTCACGGACGGACGTCGGTGGCGGTCATGCTGCTGGCCGGCGTGGCGCTCGGCGCCTTTGCCGGCGCCCTCACCGGCCTGCTCGCCTTCATCAGCGACGACCGCCAGCTGCGCGACCTGACCTTCTGGTCGCTCGGCTCCCTGTCCGGAGCGAGTTGGACGAAGGTCGCGACCGTGACGCCGCTGATCCTGCCGGTGCTTCTGGCGGTGCCCTTCCTCGCCCGCGGACTCAATGCGCTGCTCCTCGGCGAGGCGGAGGCCTTCCATCTCGGCATTCCTGTCCAGGCGCTGAAGCGGACCGCCATCGTCATGGTGGCAGTGGCCGTCGGCGCGGGTGTGGCGGCCGCGGGCGTCATCGGCTTCGTCGGCATCGTGGTGCCGCATCTCCTCCGGCTGATGTTCGGCCCGGACCATCGCACCCTGTTGCCCTTCTCTGCCGTGCTGGGCGCCATCCTGCTGACCGGAGCCGATCTTCTCGCCCGCACCATGGTGGCGCCGGCGGAACTGCCGATCGGCATCCTGACGGCGGCGATCGGAGCGCCGTTCTTCCTGTGGCTGCTGCTGCGCCGCGACCGGAGCCTCGACGCATGACCCTGCTCCTTGAGGCCGAGGGCGTTGGCATCGCCTATGGCCGCCACAAGCCGGTCGACCAGGTCTCGCTCGCGCTGCGTGCGGGCGAGACGATGGTCATCGTGGGCCCGAACGGCGCGGGCAAGACGACACTGATGAAGCTGCTGACTGGCGAGCTTACCCCCGCCGAAGGAGCGATCCGGCTCGACGGCGAACCGCTTAACGCGATTCCCGCCTGGAAACTGGCCTCGCAGCGCGCGGTGATGGCGCAGGCGAGCCGCCTCGCCTTCCCCTTCTCCGTCGCCGAAGTCGTCAGGATCGGCATCGACAGCGTCGGGCGCGCCCTGACGCGCGGCGAGCGCGAGCGGATCATCGCCGAGGCGCTCGCCGCCGCCGATATCGGCCATCTGGCAGGCCGCAGCTACCAGACCCTGTCGGGGGGCGAGCAGCAGCGGGTCCAGTTCGCCCGCACCTTCGCGCAGCTCAAGGCGGGCCGGCGGGCGACGGAGCGCCAGGTCCTCTTCCTCGATGAGCCGGTAGCCAATCTCGACCTGTCGCACCAAATCGCCCTGATGGAGAGCGCCGCGCGGCTCGCGCACGAAGGAGTCGGCGTCATCGCCGTGCTGCACGACCTCAACCTCGCAGCAACCTTCGCCGACCATGTGGCGGTGATGAATCGCGGTCGCCTGCAGGCGCTGGGCGCGGCCGGGACAGTGATCACGCGGACGATGGTGCGCGACGTCTTCGGGGTCGATCTGTGCCGCGAAGCGCCGGTTCCCGGCGGCCTGCCGGTCGTCCTACCGCAGAACTACACGGGAACCCGTGCCGAACGCGGAGCGGCCTGACCGCCCTTGCGCGACAGCGCCCGCGGCTCGATGTCGGCGAGGGTCGTATCCTCCAGTGGCTGGAAGAAGCCCCGGTGCGCCCGGAAGATGAGGTTGGACACCGGATCGCGCGACTGGTCGGCCATGAGGAAATTCACAGGGCAGTCGGCCGGCTCGAAGGCACGGACGATCTCCGCCACCTTCATCTCATCGGCGGCCCGCACCAGCCTCAAGCCGCCATAGCGCCCGCGTTCGGCCTCCAGCAGGCCTGCGCGCGACAGGGCGTGCGCGGTCTTCTGGACATTGAGGAAGGTGATGCCGGTGATAGCAGCCAGTTCAGCCGCCTTGACCGCATTGGGCCAGCGCGCCGAAAGCTCGGCCATCAGGCGAATTGCGTCGACGGTTCGCTGGTTCAGCCACATCCAGCGTGTGTAGCCGAAGACAACGGCTGTTCAAAGGCCGATCTGGGCGCGCGACCGCGGCCTTTCTCACTGGAATGGATGAACTTTTTCCGCCGTCCCGACGACCGATGGATGAGCGCGATCGGCGCCTGCGAGGAGAGCCCCCATGTCCACGAGACCGTGTTCCCGCATTGCATCCGTCGTATCGTCGCTCGCGCTCGCCGTGAGCCTGTCGATCGGCCAGGCCTTTGCCGCCACCGACGGCGCCGGCGCGCCTCCCCCGCCTCCGGGCGAGACGGGCGCCGGCGCAGCCGTCCAGCAGATGGCACCGAGCCCCATGGACGCGTTCCGTGCAACGCTCCAGCAGTTCGGCGGCTTCCACACACACCCGCTCTATGGCGAGGTCTGGAAACCCTCCGAACAGATCGCGATGCCCGGCTGGTCGCCCTACCCGCGCTGCCATTGGCAGTTCGACCGCGAGCAGCGCACCTGGGTCTTCAACGATCCGACCCCGTGGGGCGCCATCGTCCACCGCCACGGCCGCTGGGCCAATGATCCCCAGCATGGCTGGATCTGGGCCGCCGACTCGAACTTCGGCCCCGGCTGGGTGGTCTGGCGTGCCGAGCCCCATCAGGTGAGTTGGGCCCCGATGCTGCCCGAGCAGCACGGCCACCAGCCGCCGCGCGATGGCTGGCAGACGCAGGACCAGGCCTCGTTCAACAGCGGCTGCCGGTCCTCCGCGCCGCCGCCTCCCGTCGCCGGCTACGCCCCGCAGCGGATGGCGCCGTCGGGTCCGATGGTCGCCCATGGCGGTCCTGCCTTCATCCCCGGCGGTCCGGTCTTCGTTCCGGGTGGCGGCATCATCGTCATCGACCGCTGTCGCCGGCATCCCTGGGCCTTCGGCTGCCGTCCCGGCCATGTCGGCCTGCCGCCCTCCTGCTCCACCGGCATCCGCCCGTCCTGGTGCCGTCCGATATGCGCGACGAACCCCTTCGCTCCCGGCTGCCGCCGTCCCGGCCCGGTCGTCGGCGGTGTCCGACTGCCCCCAGGCGCAACGCCCGGCCCGCTCGGCAGCCTCTGCGGCCGCAACCCGGCCCATCCGGCCTGCCGGCAGGTGCGTCCCCTTCGTCCGGGTCCCTTCATCGGTCGCCCGGGCCCGCGCCCCGGTCCCTTCATCGGCCGCCCGGGTCACCGGCCGGGCTTTGCGATGGGGGGACGGGGCCACCACGGCCGCTTCGCCCGCCGCTAGAGCGACCGCAACAGGCTGAACGACGAAGGCCCCGGACATGTCCGGGGCCTTTCGCATGCCGCAAGGGAGTCAGTTCGTCAGGCGCAGGCGGGTGAGCTGGCCGCCGATATCCTTCATGGTGGAATCGAGCTGGGCCGGATTGGTCATCAGCGTGAACTTGTCGCTGGTGCTGGCACAATACTGGAGCACCGCGGAGGTCGGGTCGCCGCCGGTATTCACCTGGATCGTGTAGATCGTGATACCGGCCGCCTTGATCGCATCGCACATCAGGCGCTGGCGCGCGTCGATCTGGGTCGCGCGGGTGTAGAAACGGCTTTGGGTGTTGATGCCGTCCGACAGCAGGATGATGACCTTCTTGTAGGTGTAGGTGGGATCCTGCGCCGGAGCGTTCATCGGAAGCCCCTCTGTCAGGGTCTGCCAGGCCCAGGCGAGGCCGATGCCCTGGTTGGTGTTTCCGGCAGGAGACATCTGGGCGATCGTCGACCTGAGCTGTCCCCAGTTGTAGGTGAGCGGCTGGATAGCAGTCGGCGTTCCTCCGGTCGACCCTGAGGCGAGAGCTGGAAACCGGCTGGAGGCGCCTGACGGCGCGGCGTTGGAGATATCGAAATTCTGGTTGCGGTCCTGGATAGCGCCGTCCCACGAGACCGAACAGACGCCGCGCCAGTCGCAGACAGTCGCGCCGCTCCAGTCGATCCAGTTCGCGTCGCGATAGGCAGTGCCGACATTGACGACCTTGGCGAAGGGCACGATCGAGACATAGATGTCGCCGTCGTTGCGGGCGTTGCCGCGCAATTGCTCGATGAGGTTCAGCGTGGCGGTCTTGAGGGCCGCCATCTTGCCCGCGCTGGACATGGACCCGGTATTGTCGAGCGCCAGAGCGACGCGGAGCCGGGTGATGCCCCAGGCCGTCTTGGCATTGGCGCTGACCGAAACCGACGGAATCCCGATCACCGGCAGGAACGAGGCCGGCATCTCGAACCGCGATGACAGTTCCAGCGTGGAGTTGGTGACAATGGCGGTCACCCGGGGCGTGCCGACCCGCGGCTCGTTGAACTGGGCGGCGAAGAAGGTGAGAGCGTCGGCCCTGATCTGCTCGCCGGTCTTGCCCGAGGCGCGCGACGACGCTGCGACGGCCGCCGCGTCAAGAGCCGACTGGAGCTTGGCCTGCAGGCGCGAGGCCTGCGCATAGTCGACCGCCATGCCCATGATGCCGATGAGAGGAATGAGGCAAATGGCGAAGATAAGGGCGACACCGCCCCCTTCTTCGCTCCGGAACCGTGCGGCTCGCCTGTAGATCTCCGCGTGAAATTGCATGAAGGCGTTTCAGATCAGAAAGATGAAAACGGGCGTTGATATTCGCAGCGCCGCCTTTCGGAATCGCTAAGGCGCAGTCCCGTTTCTGTATCCAATCGTTTCCGAACATCGCCGCAGCACGGCCGATTTCATGCTGCCGAGGACAGGCGCCGACAGTGCCGACGCCCTGTGGCGGTCCCGGCTCGGGCAGGCCCTGACGCAGGGCGTCCGATCAGCGCAGGAAGCCGTCCAGCACGTCGTCGATGCGCTTGTTGGGCGTGCGCTGGCATTCGCCGGTGACCCGCGTCAGGACCTGATCGTAGGTCATGTTGCGCAGGATATCGCGGTTCTTGTGGAAGGCCGAGGCCGACAGGTAGCCGAGCATCCACTCGCGGTATTCGGCCGCCTGCGGCGTGGTGCGAACGCGCAGCCAGACGGAGCACTGGTCCGTGCCATGGCCGAGGATGCGGATGGCGTGGGCCTCCGTTGCCGCGAAAGCGGACAGGGCGAAAGCGGCAGCGAGGGCGAGACGGCGCATGAACAGATCCTCCCCGGCGCCAGAGAACCTGTTCCGTCCGGTCGCGGGTGGCGGGAGCCTAACGCAGGGGCATGCTTTGGCAAGCGCCACGATCGACGACCTTGCCTTTTCGTTCCGATGGCGGCGCCACGGCCCTCCGGTGCGCAACGCCATCGCCGCCCGATCCATTCCGATACGAAACGATTGAAATCGCTGCATCGCAGCATCGAATTATCTGCGCACCGCGCCTGCATTCCTCTGAAAAAGGACGCTTCCGCCGAGACTTAGGCTTGCCAACCGGCGCATCGCGGCCTTGGATGGGTCGTCCCGGCCGCCAAGAGCCGGCGCAATCCCTCGAAACGCCCGAGACGAGATGCCCATGACCCGCCGCAAGTCCCCCTCGGATCTC
>CAZEZD010000044.1:2205-12436 GCA_964516115.1 uncultured Hyphomicrobiales bacterium | reverse complement strand
ACGGCGTGCTGTTCAACGACTCCACGCTGAAGGGCGCGCATTTCATGCAGCTCTGCGACCAGAAGCGCATCCCCGTCCTCTTCCTGCAGAACATCACGGGCTACATGGTGGGCCGGGAATACGAGCATCGCGGCATCACCAAGGACGGCGCCAAGATGATCATGGCCGTGACGGGGCTCGAGGTGCCGAAGATCACCGTCATCGTCAACGGCTCCTTCGGGGCCGGCAACTACGGCATGTCCGGCCGGGCCTTCGACCCGCGCTTCCTGTTCATGTGGCCGCAGAGCCAGATCTCGGTGATGGGTGCCGAACAGGCCTCCAACGTCCTCGCCGACATCAAGGTGCGCCAGCTCTCCCGCCATGGCGAGGCGCTGGACGCGGACGGCATCGCCGCAATCCGCCAGCCGATCCTCGATGAGTACCGCCGCCAGTCCAGCGCCTACTATTCGACCTCCGAGATCTGGGACGACGGCATTCTCGATCCGGTCGACACGCGCAATGCGCTGGCGATCGCGCTGTCCGCGGCGCTCAATGCTCCGGGCGGCGATCCCCACTACGGCGTGTTCAGGATGTGAGGGTGCGATGACCGAACCTGCCGCCGCCAGCAGCCCCCATGCAGACCGCCCCGTGGTCCTGTCCTGCGCTGGCATCGAGCGCTCGTTCGGCGGCCTCAAGGCCCTCAAGGGCGTCAGTCTCGACGTCCACGAGGGCGAGATCTTCGGTCTTGTCGGTCCGAACGGTTCGGGCAAAACGACTCTGGTGAATGTCGTCACGGGCTTCTATCCGCCGGAGGCCGGCACGGTGACCCTCTTCGGCGAGAACATCACCAATGTCGCGCCGCACCGCATCGCTGGTCGCGGGGTTGCGCGCACCTTCCAGAACCTCGCCCTCTTCAAGGGCATGAGCGTCCTCGACAACATCCTGATCGGCCGGCACGTGCACATGCGCCCCTCGGCGCTCGGCGCGCTGTTATACTGGTGGTGGGCGGAGAAGGAGGAACTCGCGAACCGGCGGATCGTCGAGGAGGTCATCGAGTTCATGCAGTTGCAGGACATCCGTGACGAGCTCGTGGATGTCATTCCGCTCGGTCTGCAGAAGCGCGTCGAACTCGCCCGCGCTCTGGTCGCCGAGCCGCGCCTCCTGATCCTCGACGAGCCCATGGCCGGCATGAACCAGGAGGAGAAGGAGTATATCGCCCGCTTCATCCTCGATGCCCGCGAGGAGCGCGGCGTCACGGTGCTGATCATCGAGCACCACATGGACGTGGTCACCGCCATCTGCGACCGGGTCGTGGTGCTGAGCTATGGCGAGATCATCTCGCAGGGACGGCCGCAGGAGGCAATCGGCCATCCCAAGGTCGTCTCCGCCTATCTCGGCGAGAGGGCGGCAAAGCGCCACCAGCAGCAGGTGGCGTCATGACCGCTCATGCCGCGCCCCCCGCCGCCATGGCCTGGCCGAAGATGGAGGATGGCGAGCCCGCGACCCTCGTCGCTGCGCTGGCGCGCAATGCCGCCGCGTTCGGCAATCGCGTCGCCTTCCGCGAGCGCCGCTATGGCGTCTGGCAGGAGCAGAGCTGGCGCGAGGTGCTGGACGAGGTCGCGGCCATCGCGGCGGGGCTCGAGGCACGCGGCCTCAAGGCCGGATCGGCCCTGACCGTCATCGGCGACAATCGGCCCCGTCTCTACTTCGCGATGATGGCGGCGAACATGCTCCGGGCCTTCCCCTCGCCCGCCTATCCCGACATTCCGCTGGAGGAACTGATCGCCGCCACGCGGCACGGCGCGCCGACGGTGGCCTTCGCCGAGGACCAGGAGCAGGTCGACAAGCTTCTCGAATTGCGCGCTGCCATCGGCCGGCCGACCACCATCGCCTATGACGACGTGCGCGGCCTCGGCGCCTATGCGGGCGAGGGCATCATCTCCATCGGCACGCTGATCGCGGAGGGCCGGGAACGCCTTGCGAAGGAGCCCGGCCTGATGGCCGAACTGATCGGCCGCGCCGGCGCCGACGACATCACCGTCCTGCTCCACTCCTCCGGAACGACCGGCCAGCCCAAGGGCATCCCGCTGCGCCACCGCAACATCACCCGCGGCGTGCTGAACGCGGCGCAGTCCGGCTATTTCCGCAGGCATGAGGAACTCTTCGCCTATCTGCCCACGGCCTGGGTCGGCGACTTCGTCTTCACCCTCGGCGCCGGGCTGATGTTGACCGCCACCATCAACATCCCCGAGCGTCAGGAGACGGTGCTCCACGACCTGCGCGAGGTCTCGCCGACCTTCTATCTCGCCGCGCCGCGGGCCTGGGACCAGATGCTCACCCGTATCCAGGTGGGCATCAAGAATTCCACGCCGCTGAAGCGCTGGCTGTTCGACACCTTCATGCCCCATGCAGTCGAGCTGGAGCGCAAGCGGCTCGCCGGCGGCACGCCGACGCTTGCCGATCGGCTCGTCAACCGCATCGGCGACGTGCTCGTCTATGCGCCGCTGCGAGACTATCTCGGCCTCTCCCGCGCCGAGCGCGCCTTCACCGGCGGCGAGGCGCTCGGCGAGGATACATTCCTGTTCTTCCGCGCCCTCGGCATCAGGCTCAAGCAGTTCTATGGCCAGACCGAGACCTCGGCGCTGACCGCCGCACAGACCGAGGGCCACGTGAAGCTCCATACGGTCGGGCGGCCTATGGCCGGCGTGGAGATCAGGATCGATGACAGCGGCGAGATCCTCGTCCGTTCGCCCTCGGTCATCGACGGCTATTTCGACGACCCCGAGGCTTCGGCCAAAGCGATCGTCGACGGCTGGCTGCACACGGGCGATGCCGGCCGCTTCGAGGACGACGGCGATCTCGTCGTGCTCGGCCGCGTCAGCGAGGTCGTGCGCACCGCGGCGGGCGAGCGCTACATCCCGAACTTCATCGAGAATCGGCTCAAGTTCAGCCCCTACATCCGCAACGTCGCCGTGCTGGGTGCCGGCCGTGACATGCTGACCGCCATCGTCTGCATCGACTTCGAGGCGGTGGGGCACTGGGCGGAGGAGCGGCGCATCTCCTACACTTCCTATGCCGACCTCTCGCAGAAGCCCGAGGTTCAGGGGCTCATCGCAAGCGTCGTCGCCCATGTCAACGAGACCCAGCCGGAAGCCCTGCGCATCCGTCGCTTCGTCAACCTGCACAAGGATTTCGACGCCGACGACGGCGAGATCACCCGCACCCGGAAACTGCGCCGCAATATCATCGAGACGACCTATGCGCTCCTGATCGACGCCCTCTACGGCGAGGCGCGCGAGACCGTCTACGACGCCGCGATCACCTACGAGAGCGGCGAGCATGGCGTCATCCGCCGAACCCTGACGATCAGCGAGGTGGCCGTCTGATGGACTACGTTCTAATGGCAGAGCTTGCCGTCTCCGGGGTCTTCGTCGGGCTGATGTACGCCCTCGTTTCCCTCGGCATTGTGCTGATCTACAAGACCTCGGGCCTCGTGAATCTCGCACAGGGGGCGCTGGCCATGACCGGCGCCTATGTGACCTGGGCCCTGACGGCCGGCTTCGGCGCGCCGATGTGGCTCGCCGCCGCCCTGGCGATCGCGGTGCTGTTCGGGGTCGGATTCGCGATCGAGCGCCTCGCGCTCCGCCGCATGATCGGCCAGCCGGTGATCATGACGATCATGCTGACGCTGGGCATCGAGATCATGCTGCGCGGCCTCATGCCGGGCGTCTTCGGCGCCGCGGTGAAGCGTCTCGACATCGGCATTCCGCAGGCGCCGATCTTCCTCGGCGAACTGCTCATCAACCGCGCCACGATGATCGGCGGGATTATCGCGCTCGGCCTGATCGTCGTCTCGCTTGTCTTCTTCAACTCCCGCTATGGCATCGTGATGCGGGCCGTCGCCGACGACCAGACGGCGTCCTGGTCGGTCGGCATCCGGGTCGAGCGCGCCATCGCCATCGCCTGGGGCCTCGGGGCCGCGACGGCGACCACCGCAGGCATCCTCTGGGGGGCGACGCAGGGCGTCGACTGGTCGCTGTCGCTGCTCCTCATCAAGGCGCTGGCTATCGCAATACTTGGCGGCCTCGATTCCATTCCGGGCGTGCTCGTCGCCGGCCTCATCGTCGGGGTGGCGGAAAGCCTTGCGACGGGGGTTATCGACCCGCTCGTGGGCGCGGGCACGCGCGACATCGTGGCCTCGGTCATCATCCTGATGACGCTGCTGCTGAAGCCTCACGGCCTGTTTGGCCGCGAGCATATCGAGCGCGTGTGAGGAGGCCGACATGTTCTACCGCCGCGCCGGCATCCGCCACACCCGCTACCAGGACGAGCGGCAGCTCTTTCCGCTGCCCTTCGACCGCTTCCTCATCCTCGCCGTTCTGGTCGCGCTCGCCGCCGCGCCGCTGCTGCTCGACCGGTTCTATCTTGCCGGCTACCTGCTGCCCTGGCTGATCTGGACGACGGCGGCTCTCGGCCTCAACCTCCTGATGGGCGGGGCCGGGCAGATCCATCTCGGCTATGGGGCGGTGATGGCGATCGGCGCCTATGGCTCCGTGCACATGGTCCGGGCGGGGGTTCCGCTGGAGATCGCCATGATCGTCGGCGGCCTCCTGTCGGCGTCGATCGGGGTCGTGTTCGGAGCCGCGGCTCTGCGCGTGAAGGGCATCTACCTCGCCATGGCGACGCTCGCCATGCAGTACATCGTCGACTTCGTCATCGCCCAGGTGCCGGCCATTTCCGGCGGCTCGCTCGCCACCTTGCAGGTGCCACCTGTCAAGTTCCTCGGCATCAACCTGAGGGGCGATGTCGAGACCTATTACTTCGCCTTCGGCATCTGCTTCATCGTCACGCTGTTCATGCTGAATGTGGGGCGCACCAGCTTCGGCCGCGCACTCGCCGCCGTCCGCGAGAAGGACTATGCGGCGCAGATCCTCGGTGTCTCGACGTTCCGCTACAAGCTGATGGCCTTCTGGGTGTCATCTTTCATCGGCGGCGTCGTCGGATCGGTCCTGGCGGTCTGCTACCTGCGCGCCATCTCGCCCGACCAGTTCCACATCGAACTGTCGATCCAGCTCCTCGCCATGGTGATCGTCGGCGGCCTCGGCAGCGTGCTGGGTCCCTTCTTCGGGGCGGCGCTGATCCTGTTCGCGCCGATCGTCCTGAACAACCTGACGGGCTTCATCGCCGGCTCGTTCGGGCTTTCGATCCCCATCGACCTGCGCGCCCATATCCCGCTGATCGCCTACGGCGCCATGGTCATCGGCTTCCTGCTCTACGAACCGCTCGGACTCGCCAAGATCTACTCGAACATCCGCAACTATCTTCTCGTCTGGCCGTTCCGTCACGCCCAGCGGTGACGGCTTCCCAACAAAGGGCGGAGGAAACACACCATGGCTATCAACCGACGCATTCTCCTGTCGGGCACGGCGGCCGCCGTCGCCGCCCCGGCGCTGATCCCGTCCACCGTCTTCGGCCAGGACAAGATCATCCGCTTCTCGATGCCGCAGGACTTCACGCGCATCTATACGTTCGTGACGTCCGAATACAGCCAGGGCCAGCGTGACTATTTCACCCTGGTCAACGAGCGCGGCGGCATCAACGGCCACCGGATCGTCGCCGACATCTCCGACCACGCCAACGACATGCCGCGCGCCATCGAAGCCTATGAGCGCGGCAAGCGCGAGGGCGCCCTGCTGGTCGATCCCCTGTCCACCCCGGTCGCCCGCGCCCTCGTGCCGCGCGCGCTGGAGGACAAGATCAATCTCATCACCGCCTATTCCGGGCGCAGTGACGCCGCCGACGGCACGGCCTTCCCCTATGTGTTGCCGCTGTCGATCAACTACTGGACGCAGGCCGGGCTCATCATCGAGCACTTCCGCAACCTCGAAAACGGCAACCTGCGCGGTAAGAAGATCGTCTTCGTCCACATCGACACCCCCTTCGGCAAGGAGCCGCTGCCGATCCTGCAGGTGCTCTCGCAGCGTCTCGGCTTCGAGTTGCAGACCTTCCCCTACACCCCGCCCGGCAACGACCAGGCGGCCATCTGGCCGCAGGTTCGCCGCGCCCGTCCCGACTTCGTGATCTTCTGGGGCGCGGCCGTCGGCCAGACCGTGGCCCTCACGGAGGCGATCCGCAACGGCCTCAGGATGGACCGGGTTTCCTCCAGCGTCTGGATCTCCGAATCCGACATGGAGGTGGTGGGCAAGGAGGCCGCCAAGGGCGTGATGAAGGTCGAGCCCTGCGTCAGCGGCCGCGATCCGAAGCCCATCAAGGACATCCTTGCCGAGGTGGTGGCCAAGGGGAAGGGCTCCGGCCCTGAGGGTAAGGTCGGGACCAGCTACTACAACTACGGTGTCCAGATGGCCTCGCTCATGGTCGAGGGCGTCCGCAAGGCGTTCGAGAAGGCGCCGAATGGCCCGCTCAACGGCGCCTGGCTGAACGAGGGGCTGCGCTCCATCACCAATTTCACCGCCGACGGCATGCTGCCGCCGACGACCGTCACGAAGTCCGACCACCAGGGCGGCGGACTGGGCCGCATCGCCCGCTGGGACGGAGCGAAGTTCGTCCCGGCGACCGACTGGTTCACCGCGAACCAGGACGTCGTGTGGAGCGAGATCCGGAAGTACTCGGAAGAGTTCCGCCGCACCGGCAAGTGAGCGGGCGACGCTTTCCAACGACCACGGCGGGGCGGACGGGTGTCCGCTCCGCCCCTTCTCCCCGGACGGAGCTGCTTCATGGCGCTGCTGACCCTCAACAATGTCGAGGTCGCCTACGACCGGGTGTTCCTCGCCGTGAAGGGCGTCTCCATCGAGGTGCCCGAGCGCGGCCTCGTCGCGCTTCTCGGCGCCAACGGCGCCGGCAAGAGCACGGTGCTCAAGTCGATCAGCGGTCTGCTGAAGCCCGAAAGGGGTGAGGTCTCACGCGGCGAGATCACCTTTGCCGGCGAGGATATCCTGGCGCTCGACCCACCTGACCGGGTGCGTCGCGGCATCGTGCACGTGCTCGAGGGCCGGCGTGTCTTCGGTCATCTGACGCCGCAGGAGAACCTGCTGGCGGCGGCCTCCATGCATCGCGACCGGGGTCATGTGGCCGCTCTCGTCGACCGCATGTTCCAGACCTTCCCGCGTCTCGCCGAGCGGGCCAAGGCGAAGGCCGGCTACCTCTCGGGCGGCGAGCAGCAGATGCTGGCCATCGCCCGTGCGCTCATGACCGAGCCGAAGCTCCTGATGCTGGACGAGCCGAGCCTCGGCCTCGCCCCCTTCCTCGTCGATGAGATCTTCGACATCGTCCGGCGCATCAACACGGACACCGGCGTCGCCGTGCTGCTGGTCGAACAGAACGCCATTGCGGCGCTGGACATCGCCGAGACCGGCTATCTGATCGAGAATGGCCGCATCCTGATGAGCGGCCCCGCTGCGGTGCTGAGCGCCAACCCGGACGTTGCCGAGGCCTATCTCGGCGGCCATTCGCGGGTAGACTACCATGCGGTCAAGCACTACCGGCGGCGCAAGCGCTGGCTCGCCTGACCGCGTTCGACGACAGCAGGCATGTCCCATGATCCGCATCAGTGATGACACCACGATCGGCGAGGCGTTCGGTTCAGCCGTCGCCGCCTTCGGGCCGCGCGCCTTCCTCGCCACCCCCACCGGCGCGCACCGCCCCTATCACCGTGCCGGCTATGCCATCGACTTCTCTGAAGCCGGCCGGCAGGTCGAGTCTATGGCCGCGGCCTTCCGTGGCGCCGGCTTCGGTCACGGCCACCGGGTGGCGATGCTGCTCGACAACCGGCCGGAGCATTTCCTCGTCAAGCTGGCGCTGAATACGATCGGCGCCACCTGCGTGCCGGTCAATCCGGACTATCGCGCCGGCGAGATCGCCTATCTGCTCGAGCATTCGGAGGTCGATCTCGCCCTTGCCGCCCCGGAGCGCCGCGACCAGCTCGAGGCCGGGATGGCGGCGAGCCGTCACACAGCGCCGATCGCATTGTTCGACGACCTCGGCGCGCTCGCGCCCGCGACCCGTACGGCCCGAAGCGACACGGTGACCGCCGCCAGCGAGGCCAGCATCCTCTACACGTCGGGTACCACCGGGCGGCCGAAGGGCTGCGTTCTCTCGCATGCCTATGAACTCGCCTCAGGCGCCTGGTACGCCAACCGCGGGGGGCTTGCCACCTTCAGCCCGGAAGGCGAGCGCATCTACAATCCGCTTCCCGTCTATCACGTCAATTCCTCGATCGTGTCGTTCTACGCGGCCCTGCTGACGGGGAGCTGCCAGATCCAGCCGGACCGCTTCCACCCCGAACGCTGGTGGCCGGAGGTGCGGGAGAGCCAGGCGACGATCGTCCACTATCTCGGCGTCATCATCCCCATGCTGCTGGGCCAGCCGGTGCGCGAGGGGGAGGGTGCCCCGACCGTGCGCTTCGCCATCGGCGCCGGCGTCGAGCCTCAGCTTCACGCCGTCTTCGAAGAGCGTTTCGGCTTTCCGCTGATCGAGGTCTGGGGCATGACCGAGATGGTGCGGGTGCTGCTCGACAATGAGCCGCCGCGTTCGGTTGGGACCCGCGCCTTCGGCCGTCCTGTCGAGGGGATCGAGGTGCGCGTCGTCGACGCCGGGGATCGCGAGGTGCCGCGCGGCGAGGTCGGCGAGATGACCATCCGCCACTCGGCAGCGACCCCGCGCAAGGGCTTCTTCTCCGGCTATCTCAAGGACGAGAAGGCCACCGAAGAGGCCTGGCGCGGCGGCTGGTTCCATACCGGCGACACCGTGCGGCAGGACGCCGATGGCATGCTGCATTTCGTCGACCGCAAGAAGAACATCATCCGGCGGTCTGGCGAGAACATCGCGGCGGCCGAGGTGGAGGCCGTCCTTCAGGCCCACGATCTCGTCAAGGGCGTCGCCGTTCTCGCAGTGCCCGACGACCTGCGGGAGGAAGAGGTGCTGGCCGCCGTGGTTCTCCACGATCCCGCCAAAGCCGGCGCCGGGACGGCCGAAGAACTCTTCGCGCATTGCAACACCGAACTCGCCTACTTCAAGGCGCCGGGCTGGCTGCACTTCGTCGACAGCCTGCCGATGACCGGCACCCAGAAAGTCCAGAAGCACAGCCTCTATCCCCAGGGAACCGATCCGCGGGCGCTTCCAGACATCATCGATCTTCGCGCCCGCAAGCGGCGCAACCCCGGCGGCAGGGACACCTGAGCCATGGGGCTGACCTTCGATGCCTTCGAGCCCGGCGCGATCATCGTCACCCCGCGGCGGACGATCATCGAGGCCGACATCATGCAGTTCGCCGGGCTCACAGCCGACTTCAACCCGCTGCATACGGACGAGATCTTCGCCGCCGGAACGGGTTTCGGCGGGCGGATCGCGCATGGTCCTATGCTGATCGGGATGGCCTTCGGCCTCGCCTCGCGCGCCGGGCTGTTCGACGGCACGGTGCTGGGCCTGCTCGACATCACCTGGAAGTTCACCGGCCCCGTCCGTAGCCAGGATACGGTGTTCGTGAAAGTGACGGTGACTGGCAAGCGCCTGACCCGGAAGACCGATCGCGGCATCGTCGACCTTCGTCTCGACGTGATCAACCAGCGAGATGAGACCGTCCAGTCAGGCACGGCATCGGTGCTGATCGCGACCGCCAGCTCGTCCTGCGGCCACAGCTGAAGGAGGGCGATCCCGGGGTCGGTCGGACCGGATCTGGCGCATGGCTGCAGTCGCCGGAGGTGATCCCGTTGCTGCTTCCACCATCGGCAATCCGTGCTATGGGCGACGCGCCATGGCGAGACCTTCATGACGGCCGGTGACAACCTTCGAGCCCCCGGTGCGGCCATGCCGCGACCGGAGCGCGTCCTGCTGGCGCAGATATCGGCGGCTCACCTCGTCAGCCATGTCCACATCATGACCTTGCCGGCGCTGCTGCCGCTCCTGCCGGGCCATTTCGGGCGAAGCTTCCTCGAGATCGGTTTCGCCCTGACCCTGTTCAATCTGGTCTCGCTGCTCGTGCAGACGCCGATGGGCTTTGCCTGTGACCGGCTCGGCGCCCGCCGCGTCCTCGTCGCCGGCCTTGTCGTTGGCGGTGTGAGCTTCCTCGCCCTGGCGCTGCAGCCGACCTATCCGGTCCTGCTGGTCGCCATGGCCGCGGCGGGCCTTGCCAATGGCGTCTACCACCCGGCCGACTACGCGCTGCTCTCGACGGGCGTAGATGGCAAGCGCATGGGGCGGGCCTGGGGACGGAGGGCCGATGGAGGGCGACGTTGCC
>CAZEZD010000044.1:0-2195 GCA_964516115.1 uncultured Hyphomicrobiales bacterium | reverse complement strand
AAGCGCATGGGGCGGGCTTTCTCGCTCCATACCTTCGCGGGCTATCTCGGCACGGCCATCTCGCCGCCCCTGCTGCTCGGCGTGGCGGCGCTGGCGAATGTCGCCGCCGCTTTCGCCGTGGCCGGCGCCATGGGGCTGGCGGTGGCCGCCGTGCTGGTGCTGATGCCCCGGCAACCGGCCGCCCGTCCGGCGGCAGCAGGCGAGGCGGTCGCCGATGGCCGCCCGGCCGTGCCTGACCGCCGCCGCCTCCTCTCGGCAACGGTGCTGGCTCTGACGCTGATGTTTGTGCTGTTGAATCTGTCGACCGGCGGCATCCAGTCCTTCTCCGTCTCGGCGCTGGTCATGGACTATGGCGTCGAACTCTCAGCGGCCAATACGGCGCTGACAGTGTTCCTGTTCATGAGCGCGGCGGGTGTCCTTGCCGGCGGTTCGCTTGCCGACCGCACCAGCCGGCATGGCTTCGTCGCCAGCGGCGCTTTTTTCGCGACGGCGATCATCTGCGCCTATCTCGCCGTCGGCCAGCCGTCGCCCCTGGCGATCACGGTGCTGCTCGGCCTTGCCGGCTTCCTGTCGGGGATCATCACGCCCTCGCGGGACATGCTGGTGCGGGCCGCTGCGCCGAAGGGCGCGGAGGGAATCGTCTTCGGCATCGTCTCGACGGGTTTCAACATCGGCGGCCTGATCGGTCCGCTTCTCTATGCGGCGCTGCTCGACCAGAGGCTCGGCTGGGCGATCTTCGCGGTGGCATCGGGCTTCATGCTGCTCACGGTAGCACTGACGCTCGCCCATGAACTGCGGGCGCGGCGCTGATCCCGAAGGCCGGCTCGGGCCGCCATGTCTTGGTCTTGTCGTCGGCGGGGGCCACAGATAGATGAGGGCGCAGTTCCAGGGGCGCGCGCAAATGCGTAACGGAGAGGGCAACGCATGAACCCGTCACCCGAAAAGGGATCGGCGGCCGAGGTCTTCGGCGCGTTCCTCAAGCTCGGGCTGACCTCGTTCGGCGGACCCGTCGCGCATATCGGCTATTTCCGCGAGGAATTCGTTGTCCGCCGCCGGTGGCTCGACGAGCGCGCCTATGCCGACCTCGTGGCGCTCTGCCAGTTCCTCCCCGGGCCTGCATCGAGCCAGGTCGGGATGGCGCTCGGGCTGTCGCGTGCGGGTTATGCCGGCGCCCTGGCCGCCTGGACGGCCTTCACCCTGCCGTCCGCCCTGGCGCTGGTCCTGTTCGCCTACGGCGTCACGACCGCCGGCGGGCTGCTGGGGGGCGGCTGGCTCCACGGGCTCAAGGTCGCGGCCGTCGCGGTGGTCGCGCTCGCCGTTCTCGGCATGGCCCGCAGCCTCACGCCCGACCGCGACCGGGCGAGCCTCGCTGTCGCGGCGGCCGCCATCACCATCATGATCCCGTCGGGCTGGGGGCAGGTCGGCGCGATCCTGCTCGGCGCCATCGTCGGCATAGCGTTTCTCAGGAATGGCGCACCGGACGACCATGCGTCGCTGCCGCTCGCCGTGCCGAAGCGACATGCGATCGCCGCGCTCGTCGTCTTTGTCGCCTTGCTGGTCCTGCTGCCCCTGCTCGCGGCTGCTTCAGACAGCCAGAGCGTCAGGCTGATCGACGCCTTCTATCGCGCGGGCTCGCTGGTCTTCGGCGGCGGCCATGTCGTGCTGCCGCTGCTGCAGGCCGAGGTGGTGCCCACCGGCTGGGTCAGCAACGACGCCTTCCTGGCGGGTTATGGCGCGGCGCAGGCTGTGCCAGGGCCGCTATTCACCTTCGCGGCCTATCTCGGCGCGGTGATGGGGCCGACTCCCAACGGACTTGCGGGCGCTGTCCTCTGCCTCGTCGCAGTGTTCGTGCCGTCCTTCCTGCTGATCATCGGCGCCGTTCCCTTCTGGGAGGACATCCGGCGCTTTCCGCTGGCCCAGTCGGCGCTGCGCGGGGTCAATGCCGCCGTGGTCGGGCTGCTGCTGGCGGCGCTCTATCACCCGGTCTGGACAGCCGGCATTCTCGGCGCCCCGGACTACCTCCTCGCCATGGCGGCCTTCGTCCTCCTGTACTTGTGGCAGGCGCCGCCCTGGCTGGTCGTGATCCTCTGCGCGCTGGCCGGTGGCGCGATGGGCGCGCTCTGAGGTGACTTTCTTCCACGCTGCAAGTCGGTTGCGATGGGGAAACCTGTGCCATCACATGGCGAAGATCAGGC
>CAZEZD010000043.1:0-12535 GCA_964516115.1 uncultured Hyphomicrobiales bacterium | reverse complement strand
TCGGGCGAACTCGGCCAGCACGAGCGCAACCTCGCCCTGCAGTCGCTGCGCGACGGGCGCGCCCGCATCTGCGTCGCCACCGACGTCGCCGCCCGCGGCATCGACCTTCCGAATCTCGCCCTCGTCATCCACGCCGAACTGCCGCACGATGCCGAGGTGATGCAGCATCGCTCCGGCCGCACCGGCCGCGCCGGCAACAAGGGTGTCAGCGTCCTGCTGGTGCCGACCACCCGACGCCGTCGCGCCGAGAGCCTCCTGGCGGAAGCCGGCATCCGCGCCGAATGGGCCGGACCGCCGACGGCCGACGACATCCGCGCCCTCGACCGCGAGCGCATCTTCGCCGACCCGCTCCTGACCGAGGAACCCAGCGAGGAGGATCGTCAGGTCGCCGCGGTGCTGATGGAACGCAAGGCTCCCGAAGATATCGCGGTTGCGCTGGCGCGGGTTCTGCGTTCGCGCCTGCCCGAGCCCGAGGAGGTCTCCGATCCGGGCTTTGCCCGCAGCGCCACCGCCGGCCCGCGCGGCCGGGCCGAGCGCGACCTGAAGGTGACCGGCGACATGGCCTGGTTCCGGGCCGATGTCGGCCGGCAGAACCGTGCCGATCCCAAGTGGCTGCTGCCCATGCTCTGCCGCCGCGGCAAGGTCACGCGCGACGACATCGGCGCGATCCGTATCCAGGACACGACGACGGAGTTCCAGGTTTCGGCGGCCCTCGCCGAGACCTTCATCGTCAATGCCCGCAAGGCCAACGCAGACGACGTGTTCATCACGCCGATCCAGGAAGGCGAGGGCGGTGCTCCGCCGCCGCGCTTCCGCCAGAGGCCGGAGGCGGGACGCGAGGACCGTGACAGCAAGCCCTTCGCCAAGAAGCGTCCGCCGCCGCATGCCACCAAGGGCAAGGCCGAGCGCGGCGGCTTCAAGCATCGCAAGAACCGCGACCGCACCTGATCCATGAGCGGCCTCTCCCCGATCGTCGTCTATGTCGATGCCGATGCCTGCCCGGTGAAGGACGAGATCTACCGGGTGGCGCAGCGCTATGGCCTCACCGTCAAGGTCGTCGCCAACAGTCCGATTGCCGTGCCGCGCGAACCTTGGATCGAACGCGTGGTGGTGAGTGAAGGGCCGGATGTCGCGGACGACTGGATCGCCGGGCGGGTGGGACCCGGCAGCCTCGTCATCACCGCCGACATCCCGCTGGCGGCGCGTGCGGTGAAGGCGGGCGCGACGACCTTGGCGCCGAACGGCAAGCTCTTCGACTCCGGCGCCATTGGCATGGCGCTGGCCACCCGCAACCTGATGGATGACATCCGCTCGGCGGGCGGCACGACACGCGGGCCGAACGCCTTCTCAGCCCGCGACCGGTCGAGCTTCCTCTCGGCCATGGATCTCGCCGTGAACCGCCTGAAGCGCGCTGGCCACGGCGGCTAGACGAACGACTCGCCGAAGCCGACGCGCCCGATCGCCGGCAGCTTGATCGCCGGCCGCCGGATGTCGATCCCCAGCACCGCGCCGAAAACGCTGATCTCGAGGCCCTCGGACCAGCCGACCGTCAGGCCGAGATAGCCGCCGAGCGTGGCGCGAAACCCGAGGAGGCCGGTCGCAGGCGCGAGCCAGCGGCCGTCATGCGGAAAGTCCTTGCCGATGGCGGTCGGCGGCAGGCCCGCCTGCAGTTCGGGCGCCGCGGCCAGCGCCGCCGCCACGAAGGTGTTCGAGTTCGGACCCGGCCAGGCGCGGTAGTCGCCGCGGTCGGCATGGGCATAGCCGGCGATAGCCGCCCTGATCTTCGGAATGGCGCGGGCGGCCGCCTCCCCGTCGGCGGCGAAGACGAGGACCGGGTCCTGGCCGAACCAGCGACCGTCGGGCGGGAAGCCGTTGGTGCGGATCGGATCGCCCCAGGCCGTATAGTCGAAGCGGTCGTAGCGGGCGGCGCCCGCATCCTTGAGGACGATCCAGGTATGGGTCGCGAAGATGCCGCGCCAACGCACGGTGCGGGCCGCATAGACGCGAATCATGGCCTCGGGGGCCGCTGCGGGAGGGGGCAGAAGGCCGGCGCTGGCCCGCCCCGCCATCGACCAGTCCGGACCCGGATAGCCGATGGCATGGTCGGTCGCCGACCAGCCGATCGGCACGAGGAACATCAGCACGACGGCGAGGACGAGGAGGCGCGCACGGCCCGTCCTAGAACTCGACATCGAGCTCCTCGATCTCCTCGGGCTCGGCCTTGGCGGCGGCGATCCACTCCTTGAGCGGCGCCCAGTCCAGGATGGTGCGGCAATAGGCGGCCGCGCCTGCATCGATCGGCACGTCGTAGGTGGCGAAGCGCATGCAGACCGGCGCGTACATCGCGTCCGCGACCGTCGGGGTGGCGCCGAACAGCCAGGGGCCGCCATGCGCATTGAGGCATTCCGACCAGATCGACAGGATACGCTCGATGTCCGGCTGCGCCCCGGCCCACACCTTGAAGCCGGAATAGCGCGCCTTGAGGTTCATCGGCAGGGCGGAGCGCAGGTTCTGGAAGCCGGAATGCATCTCCCCCGAGATCGAGCGGCAATGGGCGCGCGCCAGACGATCATCCGGAAACAGTCCGGCCTTGGGAAATTTCTCGTGGAGATATTCGGCAATGGCCCAGGTGCCCCAGATCTTGGCCCCGTCATCCATCAGCGCGGGAACCAGGAACGAGGGCGACAGGAGCAGGAGTTCGGCCCGCTGCCCCGGATCGTCGATGGAGACGGGAACCTCCTCGAAGGCAAGGCCCGCCATGCGGCAGAGCAACCAGCCGCGCAGCGACCAGGACGAATAGTTCTTGCTCGAAATGGTGAGCTTGGCCTTGGCCATTCCGAACCTCCCTGACCGAAGGCCGCCGCCGCGCAGCAACCCTTCCAGAAGAATACTCTCGCAGCGCAGCAAAAAGTGCACTAGCTTTTTTTTGATCCATGCCAATGTGGCATGACGACCCAGCCCGGACGGCCCATGATGTATCGCGCGTTCGAGTTTCAGAGCAGGCTTTTCGAGCCCGTGCGCGACGCGGCGCGGATGGCCCTGGCCGCCTTCGGGCCGTCCCTCGAGTCTTCCGAGGCCCGGCTCGGACGGGAGATCATGGCGACCTGGTCCCTGGTGGCCAATGCGGGCTTCTCCCACGCACGGCCGGACTACGGGATCGCCAGCGTCATGGTCGGCAACCGCGAGGCCGAGGTGACCGAGGTCCCGGTCCACACGACGCCCTTCGGCACCCTGCTGAACTTTCGCAAGGACATCGCCATCAACCAGCCGAAGGTGCTGCTGGTCGCCCCTCTCTCCGGCCACTTCGCCACGCTTCTGCGCAACACGGCGAAGACGCTGCTGCAGGACCACGACGTCTTCATCACCGACTGGCACAACGCCCGCGACGTTCCCTGGACCGCGGGCCGCTTCGGCTTCGACGAATATGTCGAGCACCTGATCGAATTCCTGCACGTCATGGGGCCGGGCTCCCACGTGGTCGCGGTCTGCCAGCCCTGCGTCCAGGCTCTGGCGGCGGCCGCCGTCATGGCCCAGGCCGACGACCCCGCCCAGCCGCGCAGCCTGACGCTGATGGCCGGCCCGGTCGATGTGCGCATCAACCCCACCAAGGTCAACGAACTTGCCTTCAACCACCCCTACGAGTGGTTCGAGAAGAACCTGATCAGCACGGTGCCGCTGCCCCATGCCGGCGCCGGGCGGCGGGTCTATCCGGGCTTCCTCCAGCTCACCGCCTTCCTGGCGATGAACCGCGACCGCCATATCCGCTCGCATCTCGACATGCACGGCCATATCGCCCGCGGCGAGACGGAGAAGGCGGAGGCGATCCGCGTCTTCTACGAGGAGTATTTCGCCGTCCTCGACCTGACGGCGGAGTTCTATCTGGAAACCATCGACATGGTCTTCCAGCGCGCGCTGTTGCCCAAAGGGGAACTGACCTACAAGGGGCGGCCGGTCGATCCCTCGGCCATCCGCCGCACGGCGCTGCTGACCGTCGAGGGCGAGCGCGACGACATCTGCTCCATCGGCCAGACGGTGGCCGCCCACGATCTCGTTCCCAAGCTGAAGCCCTTCCGCAAGCGCCATCACATGCAGGCGGGCGTCGGCCACTACGGCGTTTTCTCGGGCCGCAGGTGGGAGGGGCAGGTCTATCCCATCGTTCGCAACATGATCCTGGCGAGCGAATAGGCCGCTCCGGACGCCGGCGTCTGCACACCACCCGCCCGAGGCAAGGGGGTGCCTTCCCGAACGTGAGCCGCTATAGCCTTTGGCGGGGACGATTCACCGGCTCCGGCAGGGCCGGGGCTCGCCGACGAGGATGATTTTCGCCATGACGTTGACCCGCATGCTGCGCGGTGCCCTGATCGCCGCCACGCTCTCCTTAGCCGCGCCGGCCCTTGCAGACGACATCCGCGACGCCATCGAGGAAGCGCGCCGCGCCTATCAGTCCAACGACCTCGTGGCGGCAAAGGCGGCCCTCGACGTCGCCTCGCAGCTCATCGCTCAGCGCAGCGCCACCGGCCTGTCGCGCTTCCTTCCCCCCGCCCCGCGCGGCTGGACCGCCGACGAGGCGGAGACCGACGCCAGCGCGGCCGCCATGTTCGGCGGCGGCCTCATCGCCAAGCGCCGCTATTCCAACGGCGACCGCCACGTGACGGTGCAGGTGCTTGCCAACTCGCCGATGATCGCCCAGATGGCACCGCTCTTCTCCAATGCCCAGATGCTCGGCGCCATGGGCCGCGTCTTCCGCATCAAGGGCAAGACGGCGGTCCTCGCCCGCGACGGCAACATCCAGGTCCTGCTCGGACGCACCCTCATCATCATCGAGGGCTCGGGCAACGAGGCGGAGAAGCGCGCGCTGCTCGACGCCCTCGACCTTGCCGCCATCGAATCCTTCAACGGCTGATCCGGAGCCCGCCATGTCCCTCGGTTTCCAGGTCCTGCCGAAGCCCCTTCCCAACGATACGGCCCTGCTGGCGCTGCTCGCCGGCGTGCCGACGCCACTCATCAGCGACAACATGGCGAGGCTTTTCGCCGCCGGACCGGCGCTGAGGCCCATGCATGACGGGACGCCGATGCTCGGCTTCGCGCTGACGGTCAGAACGCGGCCCGGAGACAATCTCCTCGTCCACAAGGCGATCGACATGGCAGGGTCCGGCGACGTCATCGTGGTCGATGCCGGCGGTGATCTGACCAACGCCATCATCGGCGAGATCATGGCGCGGCTCGCGCTGAAGCGCGGCGCGGCCGGCATCGTCATCGACGGCGCCATCCGCGACAGCGACGCCCTCGTCACCATGAGCCTGCCGGTGTTTGCGGCCGGCGTCACCCATCGCGGCCCCTACAAAGACGGCCCCGGCGAGATCAACACGGGTGCCGTGATCGGCGGGCAGTACATTGCCCCCGGCGACATCGTCGTCGGCGATGCGGATGGCGTTCTGGCGGTGCCACGGGCCGAGGTTGCGGCCGTCGCCGCGCTCGCCCGCAAGCAACTGGCTGCCGAGGACGCGACGATGAAGGCCATCGCCGAGGGCACGCTCGACCGCAGCTGGGTGGACGAGACGCTGAAGGCCAGGGGCGCCGCCTTCGGCACCGGCTCGGCCTACTAGGGTCCTGTCATCGCATTGTCGGAACGCGAGCCGGGAACCACGTCGCTCGAAAAGGCCCTACGGCCCGCCGATCAGCCTTGCCGCGCCGCCGTCGATGAGTACTTCGGCGGGCGCGGGATGGCTGAGGAAGCCGGCCGGGCTTGCAGTCGGGCCATAGGCGCCCGATTGCAGCACGGCGACGAGGTCGCCGGCCACCAGGTCCGGCATCTCGACCTTGCGCGCCAGCGTGTCGAGCGGCGTGCAGAGCGGGCCGACGACGCTGGCCGGTCCGGTCGCGGCCTCGCTCATGCGCGAAGCGGCGAGGACCGGATAGTCCCGCTTGATGACCTGCCCGAGATTCCCCGAAGCGGCGAGGTGATGGTGCATGCCGCCATCGACGACGAGAAAGCGCTGGCCGCGCGACACCTTGGCCGCCAGCACGGATGACAGATAGACGCCGGCCGGGCCGACCAGATAGCGACCGGGCTCGACGAGGACATGGGCGCCGCGGATCAGCGGATCGGCTCGCTGCGCCGCGATCAGCGGACCGAGACCCGCGCTGACAGCGCCGAGGTCCAGCATCCGGTCGCCGGGGAAATAGGGAATGCCGAGGCCGCCGCCGAGATCGATGGTGCGGAGAGGCTGCCCGAGCCGCGCCGCGACCCGGCTTGCGACGACGAGGCCATGCCGCCACTGGCCGAGGAGCACCTCGGCGTCGAGGATCTGCGTTCCCGCGAAGAGATGAACGCCGGTCAGGTCCAGGTGCGGGGAGGCCGCGATGCGGTCGACGATGGCGTCGATGTCTTCCTCATCGAAGCCGAAGGGCGCGGCCTTGCCGCCCATGCGCATCGCGCCGCCCTGCGCCTCCGCCACCGGATTGACGCGCAGCGCCACCGCGACGCGGTGGGCGAGCGCCGCGCCGATGGCCTCGACATGGCCGATCTCCTCGAGGCTCTCGAGGTGGATCTCGCCGATGCCGCCAGCAATGACCTGCTCGAGTTCGCCCCGGCGCTTGCCGGGACCGGCGAAGAGGATGCGCGCGGGATCGGCGCCGGCGGCGAGTGCCGCGCGAAACTCGCCGAGAGAGGCGATCTCCAGCCCCGCGCCCTCGTCCAGGAGAACACGCACGACAGCCGGGTTGGGATTGGCCTTGATGGAGTAGTGAATGGTCGCGAAGCCCTCGAGCGCGGCCGCGAGGTCCCGGTAGGACCGACGGATGATGGCCGCGTCATAGGCGAAGAGAGGCGTACCGAACCGCTCGGCAAGGCTACGGGCCGTCAGTCCGCCGATCAGCAGGTCGTCCTTCGACTGGCCGAAGTTCTGCATGACGAGGCTCGATGCGAGCGGCGGAGCCGTCTCAGTGACCATCGGAGCGCTCGCGCACCAGGCCGACATAGTCGACCTTGCCATTGGGGGTGACGGGCAGGCGGTCAACGAGTTCGATGGCGCGCGGCACCATGTAGGCGGGCAGCTGGTCGGCGGCCGCCTGCAGCACGACGGCCACGTCCACCTCGCCGGAGGCGACGCCCACCGCATGCACCTTCTGCCCGGCAAAGGCGTCCGGCAGGCCGATGACGGCCACATGCTGGAAGGCGCCGACCGCCATTAGGCATTCCTCCACCTCGGTGGGGCTGATGCGATGGCCGGAGGATTTGATCATCGCATCGTTGCGGGCGACGAAATAGAGGAAGCCGTCCTCGTCCTCCGTGACGAGATCGCCCGAATAGCAGACGATCTCACCGCCCTCGGTCGCCGGGCGGAATGGATGGGGCTTGAGGACTTCCGCCGTCGCGTCAGGGCGGTTCCAGTAGCCGAGCGAGACGGTCGGCCCGCGATGGACGAGGATGCCGGGCTCGCCCGGCCTGGCGCGACGGCCCTCGGCCGTCACCACCAGCATCTCGCATTCGGGAATGGCCTTGCCGATGGAGGTCGGCCGGCGGTCGACCTCCTCCGGTGGCAGAAAGGTGGAGCGGAACGCCTCCGTCAGCCCGTACATCAGGAAGATCTGCGTCGTGGGCAGCTTCTCGCGCAGTTTCGCCACGGTTTCCGACGGCACGGCGCCGCCGGAATTGGTGATGTAGCGCAGTGACGGCAGCGGGGTCCTGGCGAGCAGCGGCGTCGCCCGGGTGAGGATGGCCCAGATGGTCGGGACGCCGGCGAGGCCGGTGATCCCGTGGGCCTCGATGGCCCTCACGATGTCGGCGCCGAACTGGAACGTCAGCAGCACGATGCGGGCGCCCTGCTCGACCGCCGTCAGGAGCTGGTTGAGCCCGTAGTCGAAGCTGAACGGCAGCAGCGACAGGATGCGGTCGTCCGGCGTGATGCCGAGATAGGTGCGCACGATGCGCGTGCCGGCGAGGAGGTTGCGATGGCTGAGCATCACGCCCTTCGGCCGGCCGGTGGATCCCGAGGTGTAGAGGATGGCGGCGAGATCCTCGCCAATGCCGGCGGACGGCGGAAGCGGTCGCTCCGGCCCACCGGTGGCAAAATCCGGCGCGTCGACCACCACGACACGGATGCCATCCAGGCCAGCGAAGGCCTCCTCCAGCACAGTCGCCAGGGCGCCCGAGGTCAGGACGATGCGGGCGCCGCAGTCCTCGACGATGTGGCAGACCTGTGCCGGCTTCAGCATGGCATTGACCGGCACGAAGACGGCGCCCGCGCGCGCGACACCGAAGATCGACCAGCACTCCTCCAGGCTCTTCGGCAGGAAGATGGCGACGCGGTCGCCGCGCTCCAGCCCCTCCGCCAGGCAGCGCGCGGCGCAGGCGCGCGCCGCCGCGGCCAGTTCGCCATAGGTTGCCGAGCGATCCCCGTCCACGACAGCGATGCGGTCGGCGCGGGAGGCTGCCGCCTGATCGAGGAGATGGTGGAGAAGGAAGGGCGACGGCGTCACGCGCGGGAGCGCTCCACGAAGCTCACCAACTGGCCGAAGGTCTCGAAATTGGCCGGGTCGAAATCCTCGTCCGACAGTTCCACCCCGAAGCGCTCGGAGAGGAAGCTGACGAGGTCGAGAATGCCGAGGGAATCGATCGCCCCGCTGGCGAGCAGGGCCGTACCGGCGGTGATGCTCTTTCCCGCCAGCAGGGGGAACCGGTCCTTCAGGAAGCCTGCGATGTCGTCGGCAACTCCGGTGGTCTCAACCGTCACGTGTCATTCTCCCGCTTGCTTCGGCTACCGGCATTATCAGATGCGAAGAAAAACAAATTCCGAATAGGCGTGATCAACCTCCGCGGTCACGGCATCACCGCGCACGAAAGTCGGTCGGGACCGCTGCGAGAACCATCCACCGAAGACGGCTTCGTCGCGTTTCGCCGGCAGTTCGAGGCAGATGGCGCCATTTCGCAGGAGAAACCGCGCAATGGGACCGAGATTGCGGTGAACTGCCGCAACGTCCGTCGCATAGATCAGCCTCGCTGTCGGCAGGCCCTTGCGACGCGCGGTGGAAAAGACCAGCGGCTGATCGGCCCCCTCGGCCCGCAGAAAACAGACGAGGCAGCCGAAAGTGAGATGGTCGTCCAGCAGCCGGCGCGCGTCGGCCCCGATGTCCGCGGCATCGACGCCGGCGATGGCGCCGCCCGCGCCTGGACGGAGCGCGGCAAGCGGCAGCGGAATGATCAGCCCGCCGTCGTGGCGGCGAACGAAGCCGAAACGCTCCATCATCGCCGTCACCGGCGGGCTCGGCGTCAGGTCGGTGAAGGTGCTGGACGGCTCGGCGAGAACCTGTTGCAGCATGCGGGGGGCGAGAAGGCGGTACCGGTCGTCGACGTACCAGCTGGACAGGTTGACCACCGTCCGCGCGGCGTCGCCACCGCGACGGCTACGCATGGTGAGGATGACCCCGACCGGCTCACCCTTGACCCAAAGTAACTGGCCGACGGGTCCGAGATCCTGGGCGATGTGAAACTGTGACTGGCGCAGCAGCCCCTCTTTCCAGAAGTCGCTCGTGCGCATGGGAAAGCCGCGCGCCAGCAGCGCGTAGGCATCCTCCATCGTGTCATGCGCGATTGGCTGCAACATGAGCGTCAGTCTAGCCAGGTCCGCGCAAGACGGAACAACATTATAAACACATCCTTAATCCGGATGATTAGGACGCTTTAATACACGGCGAGCGCTGTAACGCCTCGTCGATCTACTTGCCGCCACCCGAGCGCGGCCGCAGCCGATTCCGCCTTGTAGAAACCAAGCGTTACAGAGTCTTTAGCGGGCGAGGCGGACCGTTGCGACAGATTGCCCCGTCACCGGCCGGGATCGCGTCCGGGGCCACAGGAGACGCGCCGGAACATGGCCGTGGGGACGGGGTCGCGCTCGGCGCCGGTCAGGTCCGTAAGGCTGGCGGGATCGTACCAGAGCCTGGAGCCCAGGTCGGGCACGAAGATGAGGTCTGGCGCCGGCCGCCCTATGCGCGGCGGCTCCTCGACCCTGCGCAAGGCGCGGGTGAAGGCGTTGAAGACCAGCAGCGGCGAACTTTCGGGCTGGGGCAGCGGTTGGTAGCGGTAGCCGGGCGTGCGGCCCGGATGGGCGACCGGCTCGAGGCTGATGCGCCCGTAGCCCTGGCTCTGGTGAAAACGGAAGAGATAGTCGCGCTGCGGCGTGGTCACCTGGAAGACGAGATCGGAGGCGGCGGTCGCCTCATCGACCGCACCGCGGAACAGAGCCGTCACCTGCGGGGTGCCGATCAGGACGTAGCGCGCCCCGTTGGCGCGGCAGGATGCCTGACGCTGCTGCGCCTCGGCGGGGGCCATGCCCTGTAGGGCCGCGATCAGGCCGAGGATGACGGGGAGACGGAACGGGATGCGGCTCATCGGGGGATACACTCTGCTGGAATCGGTCGCATAACGTACAGGAACTACGCACCGGACAAGCAACGGCAGGGGCTGGTCTGGTCAATTCCCAGCGCATGACGACGGTCACATCGGACAGAATGTTGGTCGCCTATTATCCCCGCCTGATCATGCTGCACCGCAAAGTAAACGCCTGCCGCATTGCGATATAAATCCATTTAAATTTGCAGCGCAGCACGGGCTTTTGCAATTGTCCGGCCGCTGATCTTTCTGACATACTCCTTCCTGGACCCGGGCCACACCGGGCAGCGCCACAGAGCGCATCACTGCTCAAGGGAGGATTTCGAGATGGATGTCACAGGGAAACTGGAGCGCAGGCAGGTCCTTCTCGGCCTCGGCGCAGCGTCGGCGGCCGCTCTCGTCGCCAGCCCGAGCGTGCTCCGCGCCCAGGCGCCGGTCACGCTGAACGGCGCCGTGCAGTTCAACGACGACCATGCCTTCACCAAGGCCCTCGTCCGCTTCGAGGAGCGCGTGAAGGCGCTCTACGGCAAGCCGGTCAACTTCAACCTTCACAAGAATTCCTCTCTCGGCCTCGAGAAGCAGTATTTCGAATACATGGCCCAGGGCCGCGCCGTGGACTACGCCATTGTCTCGCCGGCGCACATGTCGACCTTTGCCCGCTCGGCGCCCTTCATCGACGCCCCCTTCGTCTTCCGCGACGTCGCCCACATGGGCACCGTGGTGAAGGCGAACATGCTGAAGCCCATCGAGGACGAGGTGGAGCGACGCGCCGGCGTGCGCCTGATCGGCCATGCGGGCGGCGGCACGCGCAACATCTTCGCCAACAAGCCGATCAAGAACCTCGCCGAGATGCGCGGCCTCAAGGTGCGCGTGCAGGGTGCGCCGATCTGGTCGCGCACCTTCGCCGCGGTCGGGATGTCACCCACCGTCATCGCCTACAACGAGGTCTACAACGCCATCCAGAACGGCGTGATTCAGGCCGGCGAGAACGAGGCTGCGGGCGTCGAGGCGATGAAGTTCTACGAGGTCGCGCCGAACCTCATCATGACGCAGCACGCGGTCTCGATCCGGCCGATCTGCTTCTCGATGAAGACCATGGCCACCCTGCCGAAGGATCTGCAGGACGCCATCATCAGTGCCGGCGCCGAGGCCGGTGAGTACGGCCGCCAGGTCGAATCCAGCGAGGACGGCGCCAAGCTCGAGACCCTGGAGAAGGCCGGACGCCTGAAGCGCATCACCTTCGAGGAGCGCGACGCCATGAAGAAGCTGACCGACCCGGTCATGGCCGCCTATGCCAAGGAGGTCGGTGCGGAGGCGATCTTCGGTCAGGTCAGCGGCGCCTGATCCAGCCCTGATCGCGGCCCGCGCAGACTGCGCGGGCTGCACTCCCGCATGGTGGCGTCGCCGCCCCCGAATCCATTGCGAAAGCGTGCCATGACCCTGTCCGACAGTCCTGCCGGCGGCGAGGTGCCCAGCCTCTGGCGGCGGTTCACGGCGGCCTATGCGAGCCTGTTGTCGCATCTCGTCGTCGCATCCGTCGCGATCCTCATCATCCCGGTCAGCCTGCAGATTTTCTCGCGCCACACCGCGCTGATCCCCAGCTACATCTGGACCGAGGAGATGGCCCGCTTCCTGTTCATCTGGACGATCTCGATCGGCGCCATGATCGGGGTCAGGGAATCGACCCATTTCGAGGTCGACGTGATGCCGGAACTGCCGCCGCGCGGCGAGGCCGTAGCGCGGCTCACCGGGCGCATCGGCATCCTGGTGATTGCCTTCGTCTTCCTGTTCGCCGGCATCAAGTTCACGGAATTCGCCTGGTTCCGCACCTCGGAACTCGCGGAACTGCCGCTCTGGCTGATCCACCTGCCCTGGCCGCTGATGGGGCTGACCTGGATCATCTTCCTCGGCGAGCAGATGCTCGACGACATCCTGATCATCGCGGGCCGCAAGGCGCCGCCGCAGAAGGCCTCGCTGGCCGACATCGACGCAGGAACTCTCAACCTATGACGGGAGCCACGCTGACCGCCGGCCAGGCGGCCCTCATCCTGTTCGGATCCTTCTTCGGGCTCCTCGCCCTGCGCGTGCCGGTCGCCTTCGCGCTCGGCCTCGCCTGCCTGCCGATCCTCGCCATCGAGCCGAGGC
>CAZEZD010000042.1:0-12826 GCA_964516115.1 uncultured Hyphomicrobiales bacterium | reverse complement strand
ATGCCCCAGACCGTGCCCCCGACGAGGGCGAGACCGACCAAGATCCCGGTGATCGACTTCCACAGGCGTTCGAGAAACCCGACATGCTCCGTGGTCGTATCACCATCACCGCCAGGCCCGGCGCTCCAGCCGCCATCCGAATCCATCGTCATGCCGAATCCCCCTCACGATCAGTGCGGCTAATCGGTCATGACCATGTTTCAACGCTTCCGCGCAGGTCCCGGCGACTGTTTCAGGCACGCAATCAGGGCGTGGCGATCAGCCGGTATCCGATGCCCCGCACCGTCTGAAGATGCAGCGGATTGGCGGGGTCGATCTCGATCTTGCGCCTCAGGCGATTGACCTGAACGTCGACGGTCCGCTCGTTGATCTCGCCGCCCGGCGCAGCCAGATCGTAGCGCGGCACGGTCTCCCCCGGCTTCACCGCCAGCACCCGCAGCATCTCCTTCTCGCGGTCGGTCAGGCGCACGACCTCCTCGCCCTTCTTCAGTTCCAGCCGCGACAGGTGGAAATGGAAATCGCCGAACTTCACCGCCTCGACCACCGGCTGCGGCACCGGCATGGCCCGGCGCAGGATGCCGCCGATGCGGAGGAGGAGTTCCCTCGGCTCGAAAGGTTTCGGCAGGTAGTCGTCGGCACCGATCTCGAGCCCGGTCAGGCGGTCCGACAGGTCCGAGCGTGCGGTGAGCATGAGGATCGGCAGTTCCGGCGTCGGCCCGGCGCTGCCGCCGCGGATGGCGCGCGCCAGTTCAAATCCGGTCTCGCCGGGCATCATCACGTCGAGGATGACGAGGTCGAAGGTCAGGCCTTCCAGCCGCTTGCGCGCCGCCGCCGCGTGGCCCGCAGTCGTCACGCGGTAGCCGTTGTTGGTGAGATAGCGCGCCAGCGTCTGCCGGATCACCCGGTCATCATCGACGATGAGCAGGTGGGCGGCATCGTCCTCCGGGGGTCTGGCGGGCACCGTCATCCTCTCACCGATCCTTGGTTCGCTGCAGGGCGCGATCCGCCTGGGTGATCATCCGCGTCACGTCCTCGCGTCCCTCCGGATCGATCATCGCATAAAGGAAGCGCACTGCCTGGTCGCGCGTCGTGCCCGACTGGGCGATGGCGCGGGCGAAGCGTTCCGTCTGCAGCTTGGCGAGTTCGAGCGCCAGCGCGCGCCCCGTGTCGGTGACGGTGAGCAGGCGCTGTCGCCGGTCGACCTGCCCCTCCTTCTGCAGGATGAAGCCCTGCTCGACCAGTTCCTTGAGGACGCGGGCGAGGCTCTGCTTGGTGATCTTGAGAATATCCAAGAGGTCGGCGACGCGAATTTCCGGATGGCGGAAGACGAAGTGGAGGACACGGTGATGCGCACGGCCGAACTGATACCGCTCAAGAACGTGATCGGGGTCTCCCACGAAGTCGCGGTAGGCGAAAAACATGAGTTCGATCAATTCGTAAGCCGGATCGCGCAGGGCGGCGTCGGACGAAGCTCCCGCTCCACCCGACCCGGGCCTGCGCTGTGCCGGTGAGACATTTATGTCAGTCATGTTGACATATTCGATGCCGATTGTTACTCATCTGCCCGCATTCACGAAACGATCGTACCCAAAGGCTGCTCGCCACATCGGGAATCGTCGCTCAGCGCCGCCTCTCGCATGACAAGGTTAGCCGGACCCGGCACCGTTCGCAAAATGGCAACGGAGACCGACCGAAAGCCGGGAGTGTACAGGAGGAAGACATGTCTCTGGTCCCGTTCCACGACCGCGATGGCTTTATCTGGATGGACGGCAAGCTCGTGCCCTGGCGCGACGCGCAGGTCCACGTCCTGACCCACGGCCTGCACTATGCTTCCGCGGTCTTCGAGGGCGAGCGGGCCTATGGCGGCGTCATCTACAAGTCGACCGAGCACTCGGCCCGCCTGAAGAAATCCGGAGAACTGCTCGACTTCGAGATTCCCTTCTCGGTGGAGGAGATCGACGCGGCGAAGATGGCGACGCTGAAGGCCAACGGCCAGACCGACGCCTATGTGCGTCCGGTCGCCTGGCGCGGCTCGGAGATGATGGGTGTGTCGGCTCAGCACAACACCATCCACCTCGCCATCGCCACCTGGGAATGGCCGAGCTACTTCGATCCGGCGACCAAGATGAAGGGCATTCGCCTCGACATCGCCGAGTTCCGCCGCCCCGACCCGGCGACAGCACCGTCGACCTCGAAGGCCGCGGGTCTCTATATGATCTGCACCATCTCCAAGCACAAGGCGGAGAAGAAGGGCTATGCCGACGCGCTGATGTTCGACTGGCAGGGCCGCGTCGCCGAATGCACCGGCGCCAATGTCTTCTTCATCAAGGACGGCCAGGTTCACACGCCGATCGCCGACTGCTTCCTCGACGGCATCACCCGCCGCACCGTCATCGACCTTTGCAGGAAGCGGGGCTTCGAGGTGATCGAGAGGCGGATCATGCCGGAGGAACTCGCCTCCTTCAACGAGTGCTTCATCACCGGCACCGCCGCCGAGGTAACGCCCGTGTCGGAGATCGGTCCCTACCGCTACACGCCGGGCAACATGTCGAAGACGATCATGGACGACTACACCACCGAGGTGACGCCCAAGGCGGCTGCGGCCTGATCGTCGAGCACCGATCCTGACGACCAGATGGCCGGGTTCGTCCCGGCCATTTTCTTGGGCGCCACAATGTCGCGCGATACCGGCTTGCCATGCCCGCCGGCTCCCCTGCTAGATTGCCTCCTGCGTGCCCTGATCGACCGGATGGCAAGGGTGCGGTGAAACAACCATCCAGAGCGGGAAGTCAGCCACCATGAAACGGATCGTCTCAACCCTTGCCCTCGGGGCGGCCATCGGTCTTGGCGCCGGCCTTGCGCCGGCCATGGCCCAGACGGGCGGCAATACGCTGCGCAACATCCAGAGCGCCGGTTACGTCAAATGCGGCGTCAGCCCCAGCCTTGCCGGGTTCTCCCAGCCGGACAGCGCCGGCAACTGGACCGGCATCGACGTCGACCTGTGCCGGGCGCTCGCCGCCGCCATCTTCAACGACCCGACCAAGGTGCGCTTCTCGCCGCTGTCGGCCAAGGACCGCTTCACGGCCCTGCAGTCGGGCGAGATCGACGTCCTGTCGCGCAACACGACCTGGACGCTCCAGCGTGACACCTCGCTCGGCCTGAACTTCGCCGGCGTCAACTACTATGACGGCCAGGGCTTCATGGTCCGCAAGTCGCTCAACATCAAGAGCGCGCGCGAACTGTCCGGCGCCTCGGTCTGCGTCCAGACCGGCACGACGACCGAGCTCAACGTCGCCGACTACTTCCGGGCCAATAACCTGAAATACGAGCCGGTCGTATTCAACACCGCCGACGAGGTGCTCAAGGCCTATGATTCCGGCCGCTGCGACGTGTTCACCACCGACGCATCGGGCGTCTATTCCCAGCGCCTCAGCCTCGCGAAGCCCGACGACCACATGGTCCTGCCGGAGATCATTTCGAAAGAGCCGCTCGGCCCGGTGGTGCGCCACGGTGACGACCAGTGGTTCGACATCGTCAAGTGGACCCACTTCGCCATGATCACGGCGGAGGAACTCTCCATCTCCAAGGCCAATCTCGACCAGATGCTGCAGTCGACCAACCCGGAGATCCGCCGCGTGCTCGGCGTCGAGGGCAATGCCGGCGAGGCTCTCGGCCTGACGAAGGACTGGGTCGTCCGCATCGTCCGCCACGTCGGCAACTACGGCGAGATGTTCGACCGCCATCTCGGCGCCGGCTCGCGCCTCGGCATCGCCCGCGGTCTCAATGCGCTGTGGACCAAGGGCGGTCTGCAGTACGCCCCGCCGATCCGCTGATCGGACCTGGGAGGCGGGCGGTCAGAACAGCCGCCCGCCTTCCGGCACATCCTGGCCGGGACCGATGAGGACCACCTCGCCGGTCTCGTCCGGGACGCCGAGGGTCAGCACCTCGGACATGAACTTGCTGATCTGGCGCGGCGGAAAATTCACCACCGCCAGCACCTGTCGCCCGATCAGGGCATCCAGCGTGTAGTGTCTGGTGATCTGGGCCGACGACTTTTTCCGGCCGATCGCGCCGCCGAAATCAATCACGAGCTTGATGGCCGGCTTGCGCGCCTCGGGAAAAGGCTGCGCCTCGACGATCCGTCCGACGCGGATGTCCACCTTCAGAAAATCATCGAAGCCGATGACAGGGCTCAGGGACGTCTCGATCATGCCGGCCTCGCTGGAAGGTGCGATCCGGCGTGCATGAGCCGGGACACGCGGGCGTATCCATCGAACGCCCCTCGCCGGTCAAGACCGTCGGCGCCGCTCGGTCCTCAGACCGGCGTGACTTTGGGATCGCGGAAATCATCGCCGCGCCAGCCGCGCTCCGTCCCGCTTGCTGCATCGCGGTCCGTTCGCTCGCTGCGGCGTCGAGAAAACGGCGCGCACAGGAGACCGAGAATGGGGCCTGCCACGCGCTCGACCGCCTTCAGGGCGCCCGCCGCCCTCCCCGCCCGGACGAGTTGCTCGTCGAGAACGCGCATGGTCCTCGCGAGCGCCGGGTCGTCGTCGTCGAGCCATGCCCTGACGACCTTGGCGAAGGCGATAGTCAGTCCTTGGGCGCGGATGGCGCCCCCTGCCCCCGGGACCTCGACGCCGGCAGCGGCCAGCATCCAGCGCTGCGACTGCACCGCCAGCCCATTGAGCGCCAGGGCAAGGCCCGGGTCGCACATTGCGGCGGCCGAGAGCCGGCGAACGGCCTCCCTATGGGGCGCCAGGAGATCGAGCCGGCGCATCAGCACGTCGAACAGCCGCTCCTTGATATCCTGATCGGCGAGATCCGCATCGATCCCGTCGAGCACCGCCTTGTCGATGGAGGCGACGAAGGCGGCGATGATCTCGAAGCGGGAGCCGAACACCGCCCGCACCTGACCGAGCGACAGGCCGGCGCGCTCCGCCGTATCCACCAGCGTCACCTCGCCAAGCGGTCGCTCGGCAAGCAGCCCCATGAAGGCCGAAACGATGGCCTCGCGGTGGTTCATTTCCGACGCTGTTGCAGTTCCGGTCATCGAACGCTCCCTCGTGCGCGGTCATCGCATGAATGAGAGATAGGCAGACCCGTGTCAGCCTGCCAGTTCCCGCGAGCGTTTCGCCGCAGCGGCGACAGCCTCAACGAACAGCGGATCGACGCCATTGGCGGCCATCAGCACCTGCAGGGCGGCATGGGTCGTGCCGTTGGGCGAGGTCACGTTCTGCCGCAGGGTCGCAGGATCGATGTCGGGTGACCGGAACATGAGTTCCCCCGCCCCTTCCACGGTGGCGCGGGCGAGCCGCAGCGCCAGATCCGGCGGCAGACCGGCGGCGACGCCCGCCTTGGCCAGCGTCTCGGCCAGCAGGAAGACATAGGCCGGACCCGACCCAGATACGGCGGTGACAATGTCGATCCAGTCCTCGCGCGCCAGCCATTCGACGCGGCCGACCGCCGACATCAGCGTCTCCACCGCCTGATGCTGGGCGGCGGTGACATGCGGGTTTGCGGCCGCTCCGGTGATGCCGCGGCCAACCGCCGCAGGCGTGTTCGGGATGGTCCGCACCACGGCCGTCCCGCGTCCGAACACCGCTTCCAGCCGGTCGATGGTCTTGCCAGCCATGACCGAGACGACGACGGTCGAGGGGCCGACCAGATGCCGGACCAGCGGCAGGACATCGTCGGCGATCTGCGGCTTGACGGCGACGACGAGGACGTCGGCAACCGCCGGATCGATCGGATCGATGGCGATGCCATTGGCGTCGATGATGGCCTGGACGTTGGCCGGCGGCCGCGGATCGATCACGGTGACGCGGGACGCCGGCAGGCCGTGCTTCAGCCAGCCGCGAAGAAGCGCGCCACCCATCTGTCCGGCCCCGACCAGCACGACGTGCCCGGCATATGCGGCAAGGCGCGTGGAATCGTCGTCGTTCACATGGGTCATGGCGTCCTCGGAAGCTGTCGGCGAAGACCGATAGCCGCCCCGAAGGCCGCTGTCACGCCTCGCCGGCCGTCTCGAAGAGGGCGGAGTCCATGGCCTCGCGCGCTGTCTTGCCAGCCCATACGACGAACTGGAACGCCTGATAGTAGCGGTCGCAGGCCTCCATGGCGGCATCCAGTTGCGCCTCGCACTGGCGACCCGAGGCCTCCGCCCCGCCGGCGAGAAGCAGCGCATGCCGGAACATGACGACGCCCTCCTGCGGCCAGAGGTCGAAATGCCCGAGCCAGAGCTGCTCGTTGATAAGCTGGATGAGGTCCTTGACCTCGGAACGCCGCCGGTCCGGCACCTTCAGGTCGAAGGCACAGGCGAGGTGCAGCGATTCGATGTCGTCCATCCATGTGAAGGACGCATGATAGTCAGACCAACGGCCGGTGACCGAGAGGGTGATCTCGTCATCTCCCGAACGGTCGAAGGACCACTCGTTGAGGGCCGCCAGATTCTCCACCAGATCGACGGGATTGACCTGCCGGTCGGTGCTTTCGATATCGATCAAGGACATTCCGCCCCCGTGCGGTTCGCTCGGTTGTCGGACAGACGCGACGGGACGCAACTGGACAGGAGACCGACACGCAGGCTGCCGAGGCACTCACCTGCAAGCTTTTGATTCGACTTGTCGAATCGATCTCTGATCCAGACCCTAACGCAGGATGGCGGCGCTGCCTACTGACCCGACAAGCGATCTTGGATTCGTCACGCGGGTGCAATCGCGCCGCCACCCTTATCCACACGCGTGGGGAGTTTCCCCCGGCGATCATTCGCCGCAGCGCGGCAGTGGCGGCGATTTGCGACCGGGCTGTTTTGCTCAAATTGGCAGCATGATGCCGAGGCGTGCGGCACGGGAAGTCCTGCCATGCAGGCATTCCGGTTGTGCGCTGCACACGAAGACGCCATCTTCGGTTTTGTCGATAGCATTTTGGGATCACGTCCTCCCTGTGATCTTCGCGTCGCTGTCGGCGTTCCCCTCTGGAAGGCGGCTTCCAGATGTTCGTCATCGGAAGCCGAAACTTAAACGGCCGGGCTCCTGGAGCCCGGCCTTTTTTTTGCCCGGTGGTGTTTCGCGGCGCTGCGCGGTCACGCCGCCCGCGACTGGACGATCTTCTCGGCCTCCCGGCCCGTCAGTTCGGCCAGGTGATCGAAGCCGTAGGTGAAGGATCCGACGCCGGCCGTAGCCGACCGGATCTCGACGATCAGGTCGCCGATCTCGGATTCGGGCATGAGCGCCGCCACCACATCCCATCCCGGCCAGCCATCGCGGGAATCGAAGCCCAGGATCTGTCCGCGTCTTGCCGAGACGATGGCGTTGATCCGGGCCGTGGCGTCGGAAGGGATCGCCACCTCCACGCGGTGGATCGGCTCCAGCAGCACCGGATGGCACGTGGGCAGCGCGTCCTGGATGGCGATGCGGCCAGCCTGCTGGAACGCCATGTCGGAGCTGTCCACCGTGTGATAGCTGCCGTCGGTGAGCGTCACGGCGATGTCGACGACGGGAAATCCGAGCGGCCCCCGGCGCAAGGTCTCCTCGATCCCGTCCTTCACGGCCGGGATGTACTGCTTCGGCACGACGCCGCCGGCGATCGTGTCGCCGAACAGGAATCCCGCCCCGCGGTCGACGGGCCTGACGTCGATCACCACGTCACCGAACTGGCCATGCCCGCCCGACTGCTTGCGGTGCCGGCCGCGAACGCCGGTCGCGGCCTTCTTGATCGTCTCGCGGTAGCCGACGGAAGGCTTGGCCTGGTTCACCTGCACGCCGTAGCGGTTGGCGAGTTTCGACACCGCCACGCGCAGATGCATCTCGCCCTGTCCCGACAGGACGATCTCGCCCGTCTCGCCGAGATGGGTGACGGTGAGCGAGGGGTCCTCGTCATGCAGCTTGCCGAGGGCGAGACCCAGCTTGACGTCGTCCTTGCGGTCCCGGGCCGATAGCGCCACGGACAGGACGGCCTGCGGCGGCGACGCGCCGGCGATCTGCCGTGGGGCCGCCTTGCCCGTGGTCACGGTTTCTCCGGTGGCGACGTGGTCGAGCTTGCCGAGAGCCACGGTGTCGCCGGCGCTGGCCTCGCGCATCTTCTCGACGCCAGGCCCGAACAGCCTGAAGAGGCCGGAGGTGCGCTCCGCCACGCCAGCGGTTCCGGTCAGGATGGCGCCTTCGCCCAGCGAGCCATGCAGCAGGCGGGCGACCGACAGCTTGCCGCCATGGGCGGTGTGGATGGTCTTCATGACATGGGCGACCGGATCGCCGCCGGTCACACCGAGCCGCTTCGCCGCAGCGCCGACGGCCGGCACGTCGTGGCGCAATGTCTTCAACAGGCGCAGCACGCCGTTGGTATGAAGGGCCGAACCGAACAGCACGGGCACCACATGCCCCTCCGCCAGTTCGCGGCCGAGATCGTCGAAGACGCGATCCTTCGGCGGTTCGAGGTCGGACAGGAGGGTTTCCATCAATTCGTCGTCGTGGTCGGCAAGCGTCTCCAGCATGGTGAAGCGCGCCTCCTTCTCGCGGTCGAGATCCTCGCCAGCCAGCGGCACGACCTCGGATGGCGCGTGCTCGCGGTAGACGAAGGCCCGCTCAAGGGCGAGGTCGACCCGAGACGATGCCGTTCGACCAGATCGGGATCTGCCGCAGCAGCAGGGGAACGCGCGAGGCCGGCCGGAGGATCTGCAGCGTCTCGCGGATGCGCCTGTCGGCCTTGTCGATCTTGTTGATGAACAGGATGCGCGGGATACCGTGGTCCTCGAGCTCCCTGAGAATGACGCCGAGGGCGGGGATCTTCTTCTCGTCCGCCTCGCAGACGACGACGGCCGCATCGACCGCCGGGATGACGTTGCGCATCTCATGCAGGAAGTCGACCGAGCCGGGGCAGTCGACGAAGGTGTAGGCATCACCCATGAAGGTCGTGGTGGCGAAGCTCGCCTCGACGCTCATCTTGAACTGGTGCGCTTCCGCGCTGGAATCGGAGACCGTGGTCCCGGTCTCCACCGACCCCATCCGCTGGATCGCGCCGTTTCGCTCAAGCAGCGCCTCCAGCAAGGTCGTCTTGCCGCTCTGGAACGGGCCCACCAGCGCAATGCACCGTGGACCCGCCTGCCTTCTGCCGCCTTGATCACCCATGTCGTCGTCCCCTCGTGTCGGGGCCCGGGCGAGAAGGTCGACCCGGAAGTGACAGGTCAAACGGAGGGTCTTGTTGCGGGACCTCGCGTGGGATCATCGTCGCGCCGCGCGCGCCTGGGCGCAAGTCCGCCGTCTCGCGATGCAGCGTGGCGGGTTCTAGCGCTGCGACGGGCGGCGGATCGTGCCGGTCTGGATGGCGTCGTCGGCGGTGCCGCGCGCCCATTGCCGGGTCTCGGCAAGTTCCTTCGATCCCCGGTCGACGAACTGGGCCGTGACGACGGCCGCCACGGCGACAAGAAACAGCAGCCAGCGCGACATGGCATCCTCGGACAGAGTGAGACGTCAGAGTGTCGCAGGGTCATGGTTAAGTTCGGGTTGCCGGGATCGCATTCTGCCTAGCCGCAAGGCCGGATGTCTCACGCAAGCGTGACGGACCGCCGCAATTTTGCCGGAAACGGACGTCGGAGCGACATTGTTTCAGCACTTGCCGTTCCCATCTTGATGGTGTCGGGCTTCGTGATCGGTTGCGGTGCCCCTGGGTCTAACCTCGATTGGAAGGAGGTGCTGAATGCGGCATTCGCGTCATTCCTTTCGCATCGGCGCAGGGCGCGCCGGCTTCGGGCGCGGATATCCGCGGGTTCCCACCATCATTTCCGTCGGCGTCGTCGCCGCACTGATCCTCGCGCTGCTCATCGCCGGGCTCTCGCTGACTCGCGAGTTGATCGATCCCGCGACCATCGAGGAAGGCGCCGATCCGGAGACCTTGGCCTTGTCCGGTACGGTGCTCGTCGCGATCATCGGCCTTGCCGGATTGCTCTTCGCCATGCTGCGCCGACTGTTCACCAGCGGAGAGGCGCCGAAGGACCCGCCGGTCGCCGTCTGACCGCTCTGGAGCATTCAGCCAATGAACCCCCGGATCGGAATAGCGTCATGGATTGTGCTGGTGGCATTGGCTGCCGGCCTGGCGAGTGTAGCTGCGCGCGCGCAAAGCACAGCGTCCACCTCCCCTGACCAGGCCGTCACCGTCACGACCGTGGCGACCGGCCTTGAGAACCCCTGGGGGATAGCCTTCCTGCCCGACGGCCGCATGCTGGTCACGGAACGCCCCGGACGTCTCCGCGTGGTAACGCGGGACGGCGCGGTCTCCCCGCCCGTCGCCGGTGTGCCCGAGGTCCAGGCCGTCGGCCAGGGCGGCCTGCTCGGCATCGCGCTCGACCCCGATTTTCCCGGCAACCGCCGCGTCTATCTGAGCTTTTCCGAACCCCGCGGCAGGGACACCAACGCGACGGCGGTGTTCCGCGCCCGGCTGAGCGAGGCCGGGGACCGGCTCGAGGAGGGACTCGTCATCTGGCGCCAGGACCCGCCCATCGCCAGCCGCCTCCATTTCGGCTCGCGCCTCGTCTTCGACCGGACGGGACACCTGTTCGTCACGACCGGCGACCGGTTCGGCCAGATGGATCAGAGCCAGAACCCGGCGAATACCCTCGCCAAGATCGTGCGCATCACGACCGACGGTCAGCCGGCGCCGGACAACGGCGCCGCGACGGGGCAGAGCGGCTGGAGCCCGGCCATCTGGGCCATCGGCCTGCGCAACGTTCAAGGCGCCGCGTTGCACCCCGAGACCGGCCGCCTGTGGATCAGCAACCACGGTCCGCGCGGCGGCGACGGCCTCTATGCCGTGCGTCCCGGCGAGAACTACGGCTGGCCGCTCATCTCCTGGGGTACCCACTATGACGGCCGGGCGATCAACGGTGGCCTGCGGCAGCGCGACGGCCTCGTCCAGCCCCTTGTCCACTGGACGCCGTCCATCGCCCCCTCGGGCCTGACCTTCTACACGGCGGACCTGATACCCGCCTGGACGGGCAGTGCCTTCTCGGGCGCCCTTGCCGGCCGGATGCTGGTTCGCATCGTCCTCGACGGGGAAAAGGTCGTCCGGCAGGAGCGGCTTCTGACCGATCTCGGCCATCGCTTCCGCGACGTCCAGCAGGGTCCCGATGGCGCCCTGTGGCTCCTCACCGACGCCCGCGACGGCGCCCTCCTGCGCCTCGCACCGCCGGGTCGCTGACGCTCTCAAACGTCCGCGAGCCGCGGGTTCGGCGTCAGCACGACGCAGTGGTGCCCCATAGCGTCGCCACCCAGGACGAAATGCTGCTCGGGGAAGCTCTGCATGAGGTCGGTCTCGTAGAGCGCCACGGCATCGCGCCGGCAGATGAGGAACTTCGGCGCGGCGACGATGTCCTCGCGGTCGATGACACACATCAGCACCATATCCGGATGCGCCGTCAGATAGGCATGCACCGTCACCACCAGGAAGGGGTAGCCGGGGTGGAGCATGTCGTCGAGGCAGATCAGGCCCTGCGGGTGCAGCCGCGCATGGGCCAGCGCCAGATCATGGGTCAGCGGCTCGGGCGAATGATCCCCGTCGATGTGGATGAACCGCAGGGGCCCACGCCCCGTCAGCCCGGCAAACTCGTCCACCGACAGCTTGCCGGTATCGAAGGGTCGCGGCGTGAACCGGGAGCTGTCGAGGCCGTGCCGCTCCGCATTGGCGACGAATCGGTCGAGAACACGGTCGTCGGGCCAGGTGAAGACGTCGAAGCCATAGGCATGCTCGCCGGGCGCCAGGGCATGTCCCATGGCGATGAGGAAACGTCCCTCGAAGGCGCCGATCTCAGCAACGGAGCCGCGAATGCCCATTTCGTTCTGGCGGCGCAAGAGGTGCCCGCAGATCGTCGCCGAGAATCGCGACGACATGCCCGGCACCGTCTCGAAGCCTTCCGCCAGATAGGCGTCGAGCGCGGGAATGCCGCTGATGAATGGCCTGTTCAAGCGCCTCTCCCCTGGAACACGAAGAATGCCCCGGCCGCGATGAGCGCAAACCCGATCGCATGATTCCACGACAATTGTTCCTTGAGGAATACGACCGAGAACACGGCGAAGACCAGCAGCGTGATCACCTCCTGGATCGTCTTCAACTCGGCGGCGCTGTAGACCCCGTGGCCGATGCGGTTGGCCGGCACCGCCAGGCAATATTCGAACAGGGCGATGCCCCAGCTCACGAGGATGACGACGATGAGGGGCGTCGCCTTGAACTTCAGGTGTCCATACCAGGCGAAGGTCATGAAGACGTTGGAGGCGACGAGCAGCAGGATCGGCGAGACGGCGGGCGATGTCAGGGCGGCCATGGAAGTCTCCGGCAGGGGCTCCTCGATGGCTAGCATGCTGCAGCCCATCCATCACCAGCGGCGGCGCAGACATTTTCCCACTCAGACGTTGGCTTTGGACGAACCACCCGCTCCCGTCATCCGTATCTGAGCTTGAGGCCAACGATCGTGAGCTGCAGGGCCAGCGTCACCGTGTTGGAGAGGATGAGCGGGAGGTCGCCGAGCGCGATGCCATAGACCAGCCACAGCGCGATGCCGAGCGCGAAGGCGCTGTAGGCGGACAGGGAGATGGCGCGCGTGTCGCGGGTGCGGATGATGCGGATGGCCTGCGGCAGCCAGCAGAAGGTCGTAACGAAAGCAGCGGCCAGGCCGATATAGGGAACGAGGGTCTGCGGCAGCACGTTGGCCTCCAGGGCGGGTCGGGATGCGACTCGCCATAGCGTGATTTGGTGACGGGTGAAGCGCCCTATAGCCTCTTGGACAATCGAAGGGAGCCCCCATGCTGATCAGGTCGAAGCGCGGATGGGAATTGCCGGAGAG
>CAZEZD010000041.1:6200-12998 GCA_964516115.1 uncultured Hyphomicrobiales bacterium | reverse complement strand
GGGCGCGAATGACGACGCTCCTCGACGTCCGCGGCGTCACCAAGCGCTTCCGCGGTCTCACCGCCGTCGACACTGTCTCGCTCTCGGTCGAGGAGGGCGAGATCTTCGCCGTCATTGGCCCGAACGGTGCCGGCAAGACAACGCTGTTCAACATGATCGCCGGCGAGATGTTGCCGGATGCCGGCACCATCACCTTCGCCGGCGAGCGCGCCGACGGCGTGCCGCCGCACCAGCTGTGCCGGCGCGGCCTCGCCCGCACCTTCCAGATCGTCAGGCCCTTCCCCGAACTGACCGTCATGGAGAACGCCACCATCGGCGCCATGATGCGCGCGCCCGACATGGACGCGGCGCGCTCGGTGGCTGGCGAGGTGCTGCGCCGTCTCGACCTCTGGGATCGGCGGGAGGCCAAGGCGAAATCGCTGACCCTGCCCGACCGCAAGCGGCTCGAATGCGCCCGGGCGCTGGCGACCCAGCCGCGGCTGCTCCTGCTCGACGAGGTGATGGCGGGTCTGAGGCCGACCGAGGTCGACCGCATCGTCGCCATCCTGAAGGACATCAACCGGCAGGGGGTCACCATCCTGCTCATTGAGCACGTCATGCGCGCCACCATGGCGCTGGCCGGCCGCATCCACGTCCTCCACCACGGCGCCACGATCGCCGAGGGCACGCCGGAGGAGGTGACGCGCCACCCGAAGGTGCTCGAGAGCTATCTCGGGGCCGAGGCGCTATGATGGGTCCGCTCTGATGCTGCTGGTCCACGACATCGACGTCTTCCACGGCGACGCCCAGGCCCTCGACAAGGTCTCGCTGGAGGTGCCGGAGCGCTCCATCGTCGCCATCGTCGGCGCCAACGGCGCCGGCAAGACCTCGCTCATCCGCACCATCGCCGGCATGCACCGGCCCGCCTCCGGCACCATCCGCTTCAAGGACCGCGACATCACGGGACTGCCGAGCCATGAGGTCTGCGATCTCGGCATCGGACAGGTGGCGGAAGGCCGCCAGGTCTTCCCCTCGCTGTCCGTGGCGGAGAACCTCGCCATGGGCGCCATGATCCCGCGCGCCCACCGGCACAAGGCGCGCAACCTCGAGCGCGTCTATGCCATGTTCCCGCGGCTGCTCGAGCGGTCGGGCCAGGCCGCCGGGACGCTGTCGGGAGGCGAGCAGCAGATGCTCGCCATCGGCCGCTGCCTTATGGGCGAACCGGAACTCGTCATGTTCGACGAACCCTCGCTCGGCCTTGCGCCGACCGTCGTGCAGGACGTGCTGCGCACCATCCGCGACCTCGCCGAGGGCGGGCTGACCTGTGTCCTCGTCGAGCAGAACGTGGCGGTATCCTTGAGGCTCGCCAGCCGCGGCTACGTGCTGGAGAACGGCCGCGTCACCCTCTCCGGCACCGGCGAGGCGCTGCTCGCCGATGACGGCGTCCGGAAGGCCTATCTCGGGATGTGAGGCTCGTTTACCACTGCCGATTTACAAACTATAGTTGCATTCACTATTCTCTCTACCGCGAGAAGATGGCGAGGCGGACTATGGCGTTTTGGACAAATCTTACAGCACCACAGGCCACGGTTCTGTCTGGCCTAATGACATTTGCCGGTGCTCTGGCCGCGGTTTTCCTTGGATGGTTTCTGTTCTCGGGCAGGGTTACAACCCTTCAAGCCGCAATTGGCGAAGCTGAGAAGACAATTCACAAGTTTCAACAGAATGTTGAATCGTCCCTAGGTGCCATCAATGAGCGAATCGAAAAGCAAGACGTCGTAATTGCCTCCGTTTCGGAGGTGATCAACAGGACGAGCGGAGAAGTGTCAGAGATCGGTGCGCGCGACATGCAACCGGCGTCGGGCACTCAAGACCAGCAAAATAGCCGCGATGATATCAATAAGAACTGGAGCCTCGTCCGGGATTATATTGAAAGATTGGCGAATAACCCTGAAATTGATGGAAGGACGAGGGCGCGATATAATAGAATTGATAGAAGAAGTTATCAAGATTTAGTCGACGCTCTTCTTGTCGATGGGCATCTGAATGCGGAGCGAGCGAAAGACATCCAGAAGGCAATTGTTCTTTGGAGAAGATATCGCGGCGGAAAGCTAACCGTAGAGGCTAGCGATGCTCAATGGATACAGCAGTTGGCACTAAGTCTGTAAGACGGTCGCCGCATTTGGAATTGGCCAGCGTTACCCTAACGCCGCGCGGGTCTTCTCCAGCACATAGGCCTCGACCGCCGCCTGTTCGTTCGGCAGGTGGGCGATGCGCTCCTCGCGCTCCATCAGGTTGCCGAGCCACGCGGGCAGGGCCGGGCGCGTCCCTGAGGCTGCCTCCACCGCATCGGGGAATTTGGCGGGATGGGCGGTGGAGAGGACGACGGTCGGCACCGCCGGATCGGTGGCCACCTTGCGCGCCGCGACGAGGCCGACGGCCGTGTGCGGGTCCAGGAGATAGCCTGCATCCGCAAGCGTCGCCTTGATCATCGCCGAGACCTCCGCCTCGTCGGCGCGGGCGGCGGCGAACTCCGAACGGATGACGGCGAGCGCCGCCTCCCCGATGGAGAAGCTCTTCGACTGCGCAAGGCCCGCCATCATCCGCCGGACAGCGCCGGCGTCGCGGCCATGGGCGTCGAACAGCAGGCGCTCGAAATTCGACGAGACCTGGATGTCCATCGACGGCGAGGAGGTCGGCACGACGCCCGTGACCTCATAGCGGCCGGTGCGGATAGTCCGCTCCAGGATGTCGTTGACATTGGTGGCGACCACCAGCTCGGCAATCGGCAGGCCCATGCGCTTCGCCACATAGCCGGCGAAGACGTCGCCGAAATTCCCCGTCGGCACCACGTAGCGGGCGGCACGGTGCGGCGCGCCGAGGGCGGCGCCGGCGGCGAAGTAATAGACCACCTGCGCGACGATCCGCGCCCAGTTGATGGAGTTGACGCCCGACAGGCGCACCCGGTCGCGGAAGGCATGGTTGTTGAACAGCCCCTTCACGATGGCCTGGCAGTCGTCGAACGTGCCGTCGATGGCCACCGCATGGACGTTCGGTGCATTCACGGTGGTCATCATCCGCCGCTGCACGTCGGAGACGCGCCCGTCCGGGAACAGGATCACCACGTCGACCTGGTCGAGCCCCTTGAAGGCCTCGATGGCGGCGCCACCCGTGTCGCCGGAGGTGGCGCCGACGATGGTCGCGCGCTGGCCGCGTGCCTTCAGCACATGGTCCATCAGCCGGCCGAGGAGCTGCATGGCGCAGTCCTTGAAGGCGAGCGTGGGGCCGTGGAACAGCTCCAGGACCCATTCAGAGGAGGAGAGCTGCACCAGCGGCGTCACCGCGGGATGGCGGAAGGCGGCATAGGCCTCCTCGATCATGCGGTCCATGGCGGCAGCGGGAATCGCGTCGGCGACGAAGGGCGCCAGCACGCGCCTCGCGACCTCGGCATAGGATTGCCCCGACAGCGCCGCGATGGCCTCCGGCGCCATGGCCGGCCAGGTCTCGGGCACATAGAGGCCGCCGTCGCGGGCAAGTCCGGCGAGCAGGGCATCGGCAAAGTCCAGCACCGGAGCCTCGCCCCGGGTCGAGATGTAGCGCATGGCGAGGCCTCCACCGGCCCGTTCTCAATCGTCGTGGCGGGATTAGGCTGCGCGCCCCGTCAAGGCAAGCCTGCAATCCCGCAACGCTGGACCGGCCGTTACCGCCGTGTCACATGGCGCGGCTAGGAGCTGCCCATGACCATTCGCGCCATTCTCCTCGACAAGGACGGCACCTTCGTCGATTTCGACCGCACCTGGGGGCCTGCCGCCTTCCGTGTCATGGAACGCATGGCCAGGGGCGACCGCGGCAAGGTCGAGCGGCTCATGGCCACCTCGCATTTCGACGAAACCGCCATGCGCTTCCGTCCGACCTCGCCGCTCGTTGCCGGCTCCTCCGCCGACTACGGGCCGCTCTGGGCCGAGGCCATCGGCGTGCCCTTCTCCAAGACGGTCACCGACGAGATGGACGTTCTCTTCGTCGAGGAAGGGCTCGCCGGCCTCACCCCGATTGGCGATCCCGCCGGCGCCATCGCCGGCCTGAAGGCACGCGGTCTCGTCCTCGGCGTCGTCACCAACGATTCGGAGAACGGCGCCCGCAGCCAGACGGCGCGCCTCGGCATCGACCACCACTTCGACTTCATTGTGGGCTGGGACTCAGGCCATGGCCGCAAGCCCGCCCCCGGCCAGATCCACGCCTTTCTCGACGCCTGGAAGATGGCGCCGCACGAGGTCGCCATGGTCGGCGACAGCCTGCACGACATGCATGCCGCGCGGGCGGCCGGCGTGGTCGCGGTCGGGGTCACGTCCGGCCCGCTGGTGCCCGACGATTTCGAGGCCCATGCCGACGTGGTGCTGGATACCTTCATGGACCTCGCCGCCTGGCTCGACGCGCGCGGCTGAGGCGCGTCAGCGCAGCGAAGCGGCGAAAGCTTCGCCATCCCTGACGCCGAGTTCGTAGGCGGCGCGGATGGCGGCTGCGTCCGTCACCGCGAAGCGGCTGGTGAGGATGGGCACGGAGGGGCGCACCACCGTGCGGTTCTCCACCTCCGGCATGACGCGGCCCGCCCGCGTCGTCAGCACCAGAGAGCGTCCGCCGTCCTTCTCCACGGCGGCGATGCGGTCCACCGGCGGATTGTCGACGAGGCCGCCGTCCAGCGCCGGGCGGCCATTGACCAGGCCCACCGGCATGAACGGCGGAACGGCAGCCGTCCCCATCAGGGCGTCGACCAGGTCCTCGGGCGAGGCGACATCGTGGGTCGACACCCAGCTCGGCGTCAGCCCGACATGCCGACCGGCGCGTGAATGGGCCGCGCCCGCCCAGACCTTCTCCACCTGATAGGCGCCGATGGCGGCATAGGCCGCTACCAGCGGCGGCATGAAGCGTGGCGGATGCGTCACCTGGATGAGGATCTCGGGCGCAGCTTTCAGCGCCGCGAGTTCGAGGTCGCCGAAGACGTCGGCGATCAGCTCGCGGTAGAGGCCTCCCACCACGAAGGGCGAGCGGCCCTTCAGCAGGCGCGTCCACTCCACCTCGCGCTCGATGGTGGCGCAGGCGTCGACGACGATGCGGCGCACCCGTTTGCCCTCGCCGATCAGCGAGAAACACGCCTGGAAGGCGCCGGCCGAGACGCCGACCACGAAACGGGGCTTCTGTGGATGCGCGGCGGTGAAGGCGTCCCAGAAACCGCCCTGCCAGTAGCAGCGATTGCCGCCGCCGGCGAAGGCGACGGCGTCGAAGGAATGTCGGCTCATGGCCCCAATCTAGGGGAGCGGAGCACGCCGCGTCGAGACGGCGGGACATGCTCGGGAAAGACAGCGGGCATGGGGTTGCGCGCCGCCGGGAGCGCCGCTATACACGCGGCCTGTTCGCGAGGCGGAGTGTAGCGCAGTCTGGTAGCGCACCACGTTCGGGACGTGGGGGTCGCAGGTTCAAATCCTGCCACTCCGACCAGCGGAAGGCCTTTCGGTCTTTCGACGGCTTCGTGAACGAAAGGGGCGGCCTCAGGGCCGCCCTTTTTCGTTTCGCGAGGAGGAACGTCGGTCCTTGCCGGAACGGAGCCACGGCGAGGGATGGTGCTTTGATGCGGGGGCCTTGAAGGGCGCCTTTCGCTGCCTGGAGTATAGACACCGAAAAATCCCGCTTGTACCGGTATTTGTAGCAAGGAATTGTCGCAAGGGAGCGCTGCGTTAACTAGTCTTTCACCGGGTGCAGCAATATTTGACACCTTACATGCCCATGAAAGAGGCAAAGGGAAGCGACGAGGAGATTGCTGCGATGGCGTCCATCCACCCACCCCCGTCCAAGGTCGTGAACCTGTTTTCGCGGCGTGAGCCGGAAACGGGCGTTACAGCGGGCCGCGCGCAGGTGGTGCGCGCCTTCGCCGAGGCCACCCAGTCGCTCGGCCGGGCCGCCGAACTGCTCGACGGCAGCGCTCTCGATGCGGACACCAAGCTCCCCCTCATCCGCGGGGTCAAGGAACTGGTGATCCGCACGTTCAACCTGAACGCCGCCTACATGGAAGCCGAGAGCGCGACCTTCCGCCTTCGCGGTCACGAACAGTGCCCCGGGTCGTCAGCCGGTGAGCCTCGCGGGCCGGATTCTGCACCCTGAGACGAGCGCCTTCGGGTCCTGGCCACAGGCAGCGTCCGCGACGGGCCGCGGAACTCCGGGCACGCGCCATGCGTTCGACCTGCATCACACGCGGGAGAGAGCCATGGCGGACACCGACTCCAAGATCGTCGACAACAAGATCGTCGAGCCGGACAACAGGCAGCAGCCGCCGCCGTCCTATGATGCGCCGGGTCCCCAGGTGATGAGGGCCGACACCGTGCGCAGCGGTCCGCTCGGGCGACCGGTCCTCGCGGTGCTGGTCACAAGCCTCGCCGCGGCGATGCTCCTGCTCTTTGTCTACCTGCTGTTCTGGTCGTCGACCGTCCCGTGACCGGCGTCAGGCCGTGACGAGCCTGCGGATGCCGGGGTTCTCCGGCGGCGGCGCGACGCGGTACTCGCCGCACCAGTCGCTGCGCGCGACGGATGGCCAGCGCGCCGATCCATCCTCCCGCGCCACGGGCGGATGAGCACGGCACAGGCCGCCACCCCGCGGTTCGAAGAAGTTCCGGCAGTTGCCACACATTTCGGCCATGCGACGCCTCTCGGTTCGTTGATGCGGCGCATAGTCTTAGCGGATGGGCGTTACCTCAGCGTTTCCATCAACCCGGCAAGTAGCCTTGCGCGCGGCAGGATCGAGGAAACCAGACCGTACTCCTCAAGGGTGTG
>CAZEZD010000041.1:0-6190 GCA_964516115.1 uncultured Hyphomicrobiales bacterium | reverse complement strand
GATGCCGAGGCCGTCGAGGGTCGGGACGCCGAGGGCAGCGGTGAAGTTGCCGTCCGAGCCGCCGCCCGTCATCGGGCAGTCGGCAAGGTCGAAGCCGACCGCATGGGCGACAGCCTTCGCCTTCTCCAGCATGTCGACGATCATCGCCGTCTTCGGGTAGGCGGGCCGGTTGATGCCGCCGTCGATGGTGATGGTGACGTCCGGATCGACCGGCTTGAGGCCGAGCAGGCGCGCGACCATCTCCTCGCCGACGGCCGGGTCCGGCACCCTCAGGTCGATCTCGGCGGAGCAGGTCTCGGGCGTCACGTTCGCCGCCGTGCCGCCCTTGATCAGGCCGACGGTCGTGGTGATGCCGCGCGCATAGTCCGTCATGGCCTCGATGGCGAGGATCTGGTGCGCCATCTCGCGGATGGCGCTGCGGCCGTCCTGGTGGCGTGCGCCGGCATGGGCCGGTCGGCCGTGGGTCGCGATGGTGAAGCGCCCGACGCCCTTGCGGGCGGTAACGATACGGCCGCCGTCGCGGGCCGGCTCGGTGACGAGGACATAGGCGGCTCTTGCGGCCTCCTCTTCGATGACCTGGCGCGAGGTCGGGCTGCCGACCTCCTCGTCCGGCGTGAACAGGAAGGTCACCGGCCGCGCCGTCGGCACGCCGGCCCGCACCAGCGCCCGGTAGCCGGCGACGGCGAGATAGGCGCCGCCCTTCATGTCGTAGAGGCCCGGCCCGTAAAGCCGGTCGCCGTCGCGTCGGAAGGGCAGGCGGCCGGTCAGCGTGCCCTTCGGGTGAACCGTGTCGATATGGGTGAGGACGAGGATCGGCCTCTCGTTGGAGGGCTCCGCCGACGACACCTTGAGGATGCCGCCATAGCCGTCCCGCCCCTCGCGCCGGTCGAGGGTGACCGGCAGACCCTCGAAATCCTTCTCGACGGCGTCGAGAACGGCCTCGACGCCGGCCGCGTCATAGGTCGGGCTCTCGATGGACACCCAGCGCCGGATGCCCTCGATCACCTCGTCCTCGTGGAGGGGAACGGTCGCAGCCCTGACGCTCATTGCAAGTCACCTATCGCTCGCGCTGCGCCCGTCGCGCCGCCGCCCGCATCTCGTCCAGCGCGGCGATGGTCCGCCGCGCATTGACGCCGAAATCCTGCCGTCCGTAGCGTGCCGCCGAACGCATGTCGATGCGGGACCTGCCATTCACGTGGCGAATGCGGATGACGATGTCGTCGCGCAGGCCGAGCACCACCGATCGCGTCACCATCTCGATGCGGCCCTCGCGGTCGGGGCCGTGGTAGTCTACCTGGTCGAGCACCGTCCAACGCCGCGCCGCGACCAGGTCGGTGACAATCTCGCCGACGCTCTCGGCCGGGAGGTCGATCTCGATGGGCCTGATCTCCGGATAGATGCGTCGCTGGGTCGCCGCGAGGCCGGCGTCGTATGTGGCGGGATTGGCAGTCCGCGGCCGGGCCATGGCGGAGATGGCGAAGGTGGGGGGATCGGCAAAATCGGTCGTCACGTCGGCGATGGCCGGCAGGCGCCAGCCGATGACGGCGAGGGTCACGGGATAGGCCGAGACGGCGATGCCGAGGATGATCGCGGCGGCCGCGTATCGTCCCCCGCGATAGCCGGTGAACCAGATGAGGACTCCGGCGAGAATGGCCGCGAGGACTCCCGCGCCGACCACGCCGAGGCCAACGGTCAAAGCCGTCACGGCCTGGGCGCCGTCGAGCCTGTCGGAGCGGGCGGCGAGCACGGCGATCAGCAGGACGGCCATGCCGACCGCCGTCAGGCGCAGGCTCCAGACGGCGAGGCGGGAGGTCGGCTCGACCAGGGGGCGGCGCATGCGATGCAGGTCCCGCCTCAGCTCGTGGTCTGGCAGATGTCGCGCAGCGCCTGCCACTGTGCGGGGCTGAGGGCCGGCGCCACGATCGGCCGGTCGCGGGCCATGCGGCGGATCGCCTCCTCGCGTTCGGCGCTGGCGGGATGGCTGGTGATCCAGGAGAGCGCGCCGGGCGGGCCGCCGCCTCCCGCCGAGCGGAAGAAGCCGGCGAGCCCTTCCGGATTGCCGCCGGCCTTCAGCATCAGGTCGACGCCGAAGGTGTCGGCCTCGCGCTCGGCCTCGCGCGAGAAGGCGCTGCTCAAGAGGGTGCGGGAGGCGAGCAGGATGGCGGTGCCTCCGGCGAAATCGCCGAAGACCGTGCCGAGCAGGAAGCCGAGGCCGCCGCTCTGGATCGCCGACTGCAGGCCATGCCGGTAGCGGACATGGCCGATCTCGTGGCCGAGCACGCCGGCGACCTCGTCCGGCCCGCGCGCCCGCGCGATGAGCCCGCGCATGATGTAGACGTATCCGCCCGGCAGCGCGAAGGCATTGACCATGGAATGGTCGATGACGACGACGCGCAGCGGCACGTGCAGGTTCGCATGCCGTTCGTAGCGGGAGACGAGTTCGTTGAGCGCAGCGACGCCGGCCGGCGCCGAGCAGGTCTTCATCCCGCCGGGGCCGCCGAACTCGCGCCTGATCTGCGGATCCATGGATGCGCCAAGGCGCATTTCCACGCTCGCCGGAACGAGCGGCGCGATGCGGCCGGCAATGGCCGGCAGTCCGAAATAGGCGAGCCCCAGTAGCGAGATGACGGCGGCGATCGCCCAGACGACTACCGAACGGCGTTCCTTGCGGGAGGCGGCGGAGCCGGTGAGCGTCAGGGGCGCGCGGGCGGCGAGCTCCGCCGCGAAGGCCGGGTCGGCGATCTCGAGCCGCGGTTCGGTGGTCGAGCCTGGATCTTGCTGCCGCGTGACGGCAAGGCCCGCGCCGCGGAAGCCCTCGATCCTGCGGACGGAGGCATAGGGCCATGTGGCGATCACGGCGCCTTCCGCGGAGAAGATCGCCAGCCCCTCCGGATGAAGCGACACCTCCACCGCGTGGCGGCGGCTGACGATCCCGTCGTAGTAGATGGCGGCGACGCTGGGCATCAGACACCGAACCCGAAATCGACCGCATCGCCGAGGCTGTCGCCCATGGCGGAGGCGTTGACGTTGTGAGCCCTCACGCCGTCGAGCGCCGCAAGGTTCAGCACCGTCAGCGATGCGAGGCGGACCCGGTAGAGCCTGAGGTCGATCAGAAGCTGCTTGGCGATCCATAGGATGCCGAAGAAGGCCATATAGGCCAGCACGAGCAGCACGACGCCGGTGACGCCCGCCACCGGCGAGTCCAGCGCCGGGGTGCCCCTGGCGAAGATCGCCGCTGCGATGCCGCCGAAGACGATCGCCCCGACGATCGCCATCACGATGAGAACGCCGAAAATGGCAAGGCCGCCGATGATATAGACGCCGTAGGAGGTGCCGATGGTGAAGGTCGAGGACAGCGACGCGCCGCCGATCCTGACGCCGTTCATCCGCCAGCGGAACAGGACCGCCTGGAAGGCCGGGAACAGTAGCACCGGGATGGCCACGGACAGGATGCCGGCGGAGCTCAGCGCGATGATGATCATGCCGGCGGCCGGGTGCTTGTCGAGCGTGCCGCTGCCTGCCGCATTGAACAGGCTCTTCCACAGGTCCGGCGGGATCGACAGGGCGACCGACATGACCACCAGGAGCGGCAGGCCGAGCGCGAGCAGCCAGATGAGGATGCCGCGCCGGAACAGATCGCCGGCGGTCCCGACGAAATCGCCCTGCGCGTCGCCGTACCAGGTCGCGCGCATCTTCATCCGCTCCATGGCGGTCGCCGCCCAGGGAAGGGCCAGCCCGAGGGTGGCGATGACGATGAGCCAGAGGCCGAAGGCGCGGAAGGCATAGGCCCAGGCCGATCCGGTCATGCGCAGCCTGAGGCCGCGGAACGAGGTCCGTGTCAGCCGGTAGCGCCGCCCGGCATAGACGGCGAACTGGCCGAGCAGCAGGTAGAGCACGAAGACCGTCGCCGAGACGACGAACTCGGCCTGCGGGACGCCGAGGAGGACGAAGAACGAGGCCGCCTGGATCGGCACGAGGATGGCGAGGGCGATGAGGAAGCCCTTCAGGAGTTCCATGCCGCGGCCGGTATAGGTGACGTCCTCCGGGCCGACGAAGCTGTGCGCCCAGTAGTAGCGGCGTACCTCGGTGATGAACCAGAACCGGTAGATGCCGAGCGTGACGACCTGCAGCAGGAAGCCCCGCACCAGCAGCCCGAGCAGTTCTCCCGCCTGACCGGTGAAGCCGATCCGGGTCGCCGGCGGCACCGGCGCTCCCGCCGTCGGAACGGCGGGAACCGACGGCCGGGCGGCCGCCTGCTCGGCCGCGGCCATGGCGGCGGCGGCGGAGCGCGGCCCCCACGGTCCAGGCTGAGCGGCATCGGTCATGGCATCCTCCGGCGGCGAACCTTCGGCATGCTAGCGGCAGGATCGTTTCAGCGCCACGCCGGCATTGCGCCGGCGGGATTGCGCGAAGGCTCAGGCCGCGCCTCAGGCGGGGAAGCGGTAGGCCTTGAACTGGTCCCTGAGCGTCGTCTTCTGGATCTTGCCCGTCGCGGTGTGCGGAATCTCGTCCACCACCACCACGTCGTCGGGCATCCACCACTTGGCGATCTTGCCGTCCATGAAGGCGAGAACGCTCTCGCGCGTCGGGGTCCGCCCGGTCTTGGGCACCACGATCAGCAGCGGCCGCTCGTCCCATTTCGGATGCACGACGCCGATGACCGCCGCTTCCGCCACGTCGGGGTGGCCGACCGCGAGGTTCTCCAGGTCGATGGAGGAAATCCACTCGCCGCCTGACTTGATGACGTCCTTGGAGCGGTCGACGATGCGCATGTAGCCGTTGGCGTCGATGGAGGCGACGTCCCCGGTGTCGAAGAAGCCGTCCGGATCGAGGATCTCGCCGCCCTCGCCCTTGAAATAGGCGCCGGCGACGGAGGGACCGCGCACCATCAGGCGGCCGTAGGCCTTGCCGTCGCGCGCCAGCTCATGCCGCTCGTCGTCGACGATCTTCATCTCGACGCCGAAGGGCGGGTGTCCCGTCGTCTCCTTGATGTCGAGCCAGGCGTCGCCGGTGAGGCCGGCGACCTCGGGCTTCAGCGAGCACACCGTGCCGAGCGGGCTCATCTCCGTCATGCCCCAGGCGTGGAGAACCTCGACGCCATAGACGTCGCGGAAGGTCTGGGTAACGGCGCGTGGGCAGGCCGAGCCGCCGATGACCGTCTTGTGCAGGTGGGGCAGCTTCAGGCCGTGCTGTTCCAGGTGCTGCAGGAGCATCAGCCAGATCGTCGGAACAGCGGCCGAATGGGTCACCTTGCAGGTGTCGAGAAGCTCGTAGATCGAGGCGCCGTCCATCTTGGCGCCGGGCATGACCATGGTCGCCCCCGCCATCGGCGCGGTGAAGGCCAGCGACCAGCCGTTGGCGTGGAACATCGGCACCACCGGCATGATGACGTCCTTGGACGCCAGGCCGAACATGTCCGGATTGTTCACCACCATCGAATGGATGACGTTCGAGCGGTGCGAATAGACGACGCCCTTCGGGTTGCCCGTCGTGCCGGAGGTGTAGCACATGCCGGCGGCGGTGTTCTCGTCGAAGCTCTTCCAGGCGAAGTCGTCGTCGACCTCGTTCAGCCAGTCTTCGTAGGCGACGGCGTTCTTCAGGCTCGTCTGCGGCATGTGCGCGCCGTCGGTCAGCACCACGAAGCGCTCCACCAGCGGCAGCTTGTCCTGCAGCTTCTCCAGCAGCGGCACGAAGGTCAGGTCGATCAGCATCATGCGGTCTTCGGCATGATTGGCGATCCAGGCGATCTGCTCAGGGAAGAGGCGCGGGTTGAGCGTGTGATAGACGGCGCCGACGCCGGTGATGCCGTACCAGGCCTCGAGGTGGCGCCAGGTGTTCCAGGCCACCGTCCCGATGCGGTCGCCGAGCGTGATGCCGTCCTTCTCCAGCCGCTTGGCGACGCGCAGCGCGTTGCGGCGGATGGCGGCGTAGTTGGTCTCGACGATCGGCCCCTCGATGGACCGCGAGATCACCTTGCGCTGGGCATGATACATCCCCGCATGGTCGATGATCTTGGAGATGAGCAGCGGCCAGTCCTGCATCAGACCGAGCATGGTGTCCTCCGGGGCGTTCCGCGTCGCCGGCTGACGGCCGGCCGTTGGGGCCGAAACCTAGTGCAGGAGGCGGAGGCCCGTCCACTGCCGGGTGTTCCGCCGTTCGGCAGGTGTCTGGATGCTGCGCCACAGGCGGG
>CAZEZD010000040.1:0-13009 GCA_964516115.1 uncultured Hyphomicrobiales bacterium | reverse complement strand
GGCCCTGCGCGTCATGCGCGCCAAGGGCGCCGATCTCGTCATGGTCGACGTCGCCATGGATGTCAGGGCGCTCGTCCAGGCCTTCGCCGACGAGATGATCGCCGTGCCGGTGGTGGCCTGCGGGACGTCGAACGACGCCCGCGCGGCGGTGGCGGCCATCCATGCGGGGGCGAAGGAATACATCCCGCTGCCGCCCGATCCCGAACTGATCGCCGCTGTTCTCGCCGCGGTGGCCGACGACGCCAAGCAGCTCATCTACCGCGACGAGGCCATGGCCCGCGTCGTCCAGCTCGCCAACCAGGTGGCCGGCTCGGATGCCTCGATCCTGATCACCGGCGAGAGCGGCACCGGCAAGGAGGTGCTCGCGCGCTATGTCCACAACAAGTCGAATCGCGCCAAGGCTCCCTTCGTCGCGGTCAACTGCGCGGCGATCCCGGACAACCTGCTGGAGAGCGAGCTCTTCGGCCACGAGAAGGGCGCCTTCACCGGCGCCGTCGCCCGTCGCATCGGCAAGTTCGAGGAGGCCAATGGCGGCACGCTGCTGCTCGACGAAATCTCCGAGATGGACATCCGCCTGCAGTCGAAGCTCTTGCGCGCCATCCAGGAGCGCGTGATCGACCGCGTCGGCGGCACCCGGCCGGTGCCGGTCGACATCCGCATCCTCGCCACCTCCAACCGCACGTTGGCCGACGAGGTGCGCAAGGGCACGTTCCGCGAGGACCTCCTCTACCGGCTCAACGTCGTCAACCTGAAGCTGCCGCCGCTGCGCGAGCGCCCCGCCGACATCCTCGAACTGGCAGGACATTTCGCGAAGAAATATGCCGAGGCGAACGGCATGCAGCCGCGCCTGCTCTCGGCCGAGGCGCGCCGGCAACTGACGGTCGCGCGCTGGCCGGGCAATGTGCGCGAACTCGAGAACACCCTGCACCGTGCGGTGCTGCTGTCCTCCGGCCCGGAGATCGGCGTCGACGCCATCCGCACGCCCGACGGCGCGCGCCTCGACGAGCGGCGGGGGCCTGATCAGGTGGCGGCGCAGGCGGCCATTGCTGCGGAGGCGGTGACGCGCGGGCTCGTCGGCCGCACCGTGGCGGACGTCGAGCGCGACCTCATCCTCGACACGCTCGGCCACACGCTCGGCAACCGCACCCATGCGGCAAACATCCTCGGCATCTCGATCCGCACGCTGCGCAACAAGCTGAACCAGTATGCCGACGAGGGTCATGCCATCACCCCGCCGCCGCAGGGCGAGGCGCGCTACGAGGCCCGCTACGGCTGAGATGTCCAGGCCTGCCCGGGACCCTTCGCGGAACGGTTGCCACGGCAGCGGTCGGAGCAATGGCGCACCTCGTCCCAGACCCGCGCCCATTTCTTCCGCCAGGCGAAGGGGCGGCCGCAGGTCGCGCAGATCTTCTCCGGCAGGTCGGCCTTGCGGATCATCTTGGCCATGTCGCTTCGCATTTCCTGAACCGCCGCCGGGATCGCGCCGTATCAACCTGACCGGTCCTAATGCCGGAAGCGAGACGACGGCATCATGGCGGACACCTTCCTCATCTACGGCGGCACGGGCGGCATCGGATCGGCGCTGGCGCGCCGCCTGACCGGCCGGGGGCACGCTGTTCACCTGGTGGCGCGCGACCGGGACCGGCTGGAGGCCCTCGCGAGCGAGATCGGCGCCACCTTCTCAGTGGCCGATGTGGTGGACCGCGCGAGCATCGACGCAGCCGCCGCGGCGGCCGGCCCGAAGCTCGCGGGATTCGCCTATTGCGTCGGCTCCATCAATCTCAAGCCCGTGGCGCGGCTGACGGATGCCGACTTCACCCGCGATTTCGAGCTCAACGCCCTCGGCGCCGTGCGTGCCGTCCAGGCGGCGCTGCCCGCGCTGAAGGCCCATGACGGTTCGACCTCGTCGATCCTTCTCGTCTCGACGGTGGCGGTGGCGCAGGGCTTCGCCGCCCATGCGTCGGTCTCCATGGCCAAAGGCGCGGTCGAGGGGCTGACGGTGGCTCTCGCCGCAGAACTCGCCCCGAAGATCCGGGTCAACTGCGTCGCGCCGTCGCTGACCAGAACCCCCTTGGCGAAGGCCCTGACCAGCTCCGAGACCATGGCTAATGCCATTGCGGCGCTGCACGCCATTCCGCGTCTCGGCGAACCCGACGACGTCGCGGCTCTCGGCGCGCTGCTGCTGGACAAGGACGCGGGCTGGATCACGGGCCAGATCATCGGCGTCGACGGCGGCCGCTCCATGCTGCGCACCAAGGGCTGAGGCGTCATTGGCGACACTCCGCCTCATCCTCGGGGACCATCTCTCCCGCGATGTCGCCGCTCTCGACGGTCTGGAGGCCGGCGACGTGGTGCTCATGGCGGAGGTGGCTGAGGAGACGGCCTATGTCCCTCACCACAAGCAGAAGATCGCCTTCATCCTCTCGGCGATGCGGCATTTCGCCGGGGAACTGAGCGTGGAGGGGATCGTCGTCGACTATGTCCGCCTCGACGATCCGGAGAACAGCGGCAGCTTCACCGGCGAAGTGCTGCGCGCGCTCGACCGCCATGCCGTGGACCGCATCGTGGTGACGGAGCCGGGCGAGTGGCGCGTGCGCGCCATGATGGAAGAGTGGGCCGCGCTCACCGGCCTTCCGGTTGAGATCCGGGAGGACGACCGCTTCCTCTGCTCCCGCGGGCGGTTCGCCCGCTGGGCCGAGGGCCGCAAGGCCTTCCGGATGGAGTTCTTCTACCGCGAGATGCGCCGCGAGACGGGCCTGCTCATGGACGGCGACAAGCCAGTCGGCGGCCAGTGGAACTTGGACGCCGAGAACCGCAAGGCCCTGCCAAAGGGGGCGCGCCTGCCGCGCCGTCTGCGCTTTTCCCCAGACGCCGTGACGCGGGAGGTGATGGACCTTGTCGCACAGCGCTTCGCCGACCATTTCGGCGATCTCGAGCCCTTCGGCTGGGCGGTGACACGGGCCGACGCGCTGGCGGCGCTCGACCATTTCATCGCCGAGGGCCTGCCGTCCTTCGGCGACGTGCAGGACGCGATGAAGCGCGGCGAGCCCTTCCTCTACCACGGCCTCATCTCGCCCTATCTGAACGTCGGCCTGCTCACCGCGCGCGAGGTCTGCCTCGCCGCCGAGGCCGCCTGGCGTCGGGGCGCCGCTCCACTCAATGCGGCCGAGGGGTTCATCCGCCAGATCCTCGGCTGGCGCGAATATGTGCGCGGCATCTACTGGCACAAGATGCCCGGCTACGCCGAAACCAATGCGCTCGGGGCGATGCGTCCGCTGCCGTGGTTCTACTGGTCCGGCGAGACGGACCTCGCCTGTATCGCGGAGGTGGTCGGCGACACGCGCCGCAACGCCTATGCCCACCACATCCAGCGCCTCATGGTCACCGGCAACTTCGCGCTGCTCGCCGGTATCCGGCCGGCAGAGGTCGAGGCCTGGTACCTCGCGGTCTATGTCGACGCCTTCGACTGGGTGGAACTGCCCAACGTCCACGGCATGGTGATGTTCGCCGACGGCGGGCTGCTGGCGTCTAAGCCCTATGCGGCGTCGGGCGCCTATATCGACCGGATGTCCGACTACTGCTCCGGCTGCCGCTACGATCCGAAGATCAAGATCGGGGATGGGGCCTGTCCCTTCAACCTGCTCTACTGGAACTTCATCGCCGAGAATGCCGCGGCGCTGCGCGGCAACCCGCGCATGGCCATGCCCTACCGGACCTGGGAGGCGATGGAGCCGGCCCGCCGCGAGCAGATCGTGAACGAAGCGCAGGTCTTTCTCGATAGACTGTCTAGAGCTTGACACCCGTCTTTTCTTCGATCATTTTTTTGACATAGCCTTTAGCGAGATCCTTTATTAGTTCGAACGTGAAGCCGCCGGCACTTTGAACGCCCTTCTTTGTTTTATTCCATATTTCATCATCTTTTACACTATCTACGAAATCATGTCCCTGCCAAGTCAATCCTCTTACATTTACCTGTCCACCCAGCGAACGAAACTCCACCTCAATAAGTCCGTTCTGTTCAAGGAGATGCAAGTGCTCCCTCAGCTTTAAGGCATCCTCCTCTGACAGCGTTTCGTCTGGAGGCAAGCCAAGATTGGCCGCCCGAACCGACGAAATAGTCGAGAACTGACGTCTGCCTGCTTCAATTTGCAATAGAATGTCGCGGATGAAATCTAAGTCGCGCTTCAAAGGCCCCTCCTGATTTCACGCAATAATTGCATACTTCTAGATTGCAATCTAGCCGCGGATGACCTCTGCCTTCCGGCGGGGCTTTCGCCTGGCGATACGATCGGCTTTGATGCGTCGTGTCGATACACGTCACCAAACAATTGGCCCTGGAACGTCCACATGTCGCTTCCCGCTTCGCTCGCCAGCCGCCTGCAGCTTCCGGCGATCGGCTCGCCACTGTTCATCGTGTCCAATCCGGACCTCGTCATCGCCCAGTGCAAGGCGGGCATCGTCGGGTCCTTTCCGGCGCTCAATGCGCGCCCCGGTCCCGTGCTGGAGGACTGGCTCAAGCGGATCACCGAGGAACTCGGCGCCTATGACGAGGCGAACCCGCAGGCGCCGTCGGCGCCCTATGCGGTGAACCAGATCGTCCACAAATCGAACGACCGGCTCATGCACGACGTCGAGATGTGCGTGAAGTACAAGGTGCCGGTGGTCATCACCTCGCTCGGCGCGCGCCCCGAGCTCAACGACGCCATCCATTCCTATGGCGGCATCACGCTGCACGACATCATCAACATCACCCATGCGAAGAAGGCGCTGGAGAAGGGCGCCGACGGCCTGATCGCCGTGGCGGCCGGCGCCGGTGGCCATGCCGGCACGCTGTCGCCGCTCGCCCTGATCCAGGAAATTCGCGAGTTCTTTGACGGCCCGCTCGCGCTGTCCGGGGCCATCGCCACCGGCCGCGCCATCCTCGCCGCCCAGGCCATGGGCGCCGATGTCGGCTATATCGGTTCGGCCTTCATCGCCACGAAGGAGGCCAATGCGGCGGAGGCCTACAAGCAGGCCATCGTCGAGGGCACGGCCGGCGACATCGTCTATTCAAACCTGTTCACCGGCGTGCACGGCAATTACCTGCGCGCCTCCATCGTCAATGCCGGCCTCGACCCCGACCATCTGCCGGAGAGCGACCCCTCGAAGATGAGCTTCGGCTCCGGCGGCTCGGAGAAGAGCAAGGCCTGGCGCGACATCTGGGGGTCGGGCCAGGGCATCGGCGCCGTCAAGGCCGTGGAGAGCGCCGGCGAGTTCATCGCGCGCCTGAAGCGCGAATATGCCGCGGCCAAGACCGCGCTGGATGCCGTTACGACATGGCCGCTTCGTCCGGCGCACTGATCATAGCATCGGCTTGACGCGGCCCGCGGCTGCGTCATCCTTCCCTCACCCCCGAACCAAGCCGGCATCGAGACCGGCGGACGACGCGCGTCGAGGGAGGATCTGACCGCATGAGCGAGATGTCACCACCGGAGGCCGGGTTGCGCTCGCGCGACCCGATCGTGCGACCGGCGACCGTCGAGGACATCAAGGCCGCCTTCGAGGCGGCCTGGGGCGACCTGAAGGCGGCCCCGGCCTACGGGCTGTTCTTCGGCGCCATCTACTGGCTCGGCGGGCTTGCGCTGCTGATCCTGCCGGCGCGCTTCGGCTATGTCTGGGCGGTGTTTCCGCTCGCCGCCGGCTTCGCCCTCATCGGCCCCTTCGTGGCGGTGGGCCTCTACGAGGTGTCGCGGCTGCGCGAACTCGGGCAGACACCGACGTGGTCCGGCGTTCTGGGCACCGTCTGGCGGCAGGGCGGGCGGGAGCTGTCCTGGCTCGCCTTCCTGACCATCTTCATCTTCATCATCTGGATGTATCAGGTGCGCATGCTCTATGCGCTGTTCTTCGGCTTCGCCTCGCTCGATCCCGTGACCTTCGCGCGCGCCCTGTTCCTCACGGCCGATGGCTGGACCTTCCTGACGGTGGGAACGGCGGTCGGCGCAGCGATGGCGCTGTTCACCTTCTCGATCACCGTGGTGTCGTTTCCGCTTCTGCTCGACCGCGATATCGACGTGGTGACCGCCATCATCACCAGCGTCAGGGCGGTGCAGGCGAGCCCCGTCGTCATGCTCGGCTGGGGCGCTGTGACGGCTGTGGTGATGTTCCTCGCCATGGCGCCGCTCTTTTCCGGCCTTCTCGTGGTGCTGCCGCTCTGGGGCCATGCGACCTGGCACCTCTACCGGCGGATCGTCACCTATGTCGACGGCTGACAGCGGCGGTTCACGCACCCGGCACGGTGCCCGCCGGCAGTCCCGCTACATGGTCGGCAATGGCGCCGGCCGTGGTGATCCAGACCTCTTCGCGCCGCGCGGCGATGTGCGACAGCGCCCGCCTGAGCTGGCGGAGGCGATAGGGCTGGCCGACGATATAGGGATGCAGGGCAATGCCCATGACCAGCGGCATGGCGCGCGACTGGTCCAGCATCTCGTCGAACTGGTCGATGATCATGTCGGCAAACTGGCTGGCTGAATCCTTGCGCGCCACGATGGCCGGGATGTCATTCAGCTCCTGCGGATAGGGCAGGGACAGGATGCGGCCGCCGCTCCGCGTGGCGAACCAGACCGGCTGGTCGTCCTGGCACCAGTCGAGGAGATAGGTATAGCCGCCCTCGGCGAGGAGGTCGGGCGTCACGAGGCTCTGGGAGATCCAGGGGCCGAGCCAGCCCTTCGGCGGCTTGCCCTCCGCGGCTGCGATGACGGCGGTCGTCTCGTCGATCAGCGCCCGCTCGGCGGCCTCGTCCAGCACGCCCTGCCGTTCGGAATTGGTGCGGCCGTGGCCGAGAACCTCGTCCTCGCGCGCGCGAAAGGCGTCCATCACCTCCGGGCAGTAGCCGTAGATGGATGAATTGACGAGGACGGAGGCGGGCAGGGCGAGCGCGTCGAACAGTTCGATCATGCGCCAGACGCCGACGCGGTTGCCGTAGTCGCGCCAGGCGTAGTTCAGCACGTCGGGCTGCGGCCCGCCGGGCGCGAGTTCCGCGCCAAGGCCCGCGCCGAAGGCGAAATGCTCAAGATTGACACCGAGATAGACGGCGAGGCGCTTGCCCCCCGGCCAGCCATAGGTGGGCCGGCGGGTGATGGCGCTGTAGGCATAGCGTCCGTGCGAGGACAGGGTGGGGGCAGGGGGCGGCTGGGTCATGGGGCGGACAAGGACCGGTCTGGAGGTGGGGGCAACGTGCCGACAGGCCACCGGGATTTGCAAGGGGCATGCCGCAGGCGGCCCCCGCGGTTGCCGCATGTGGACCGCCCGCCGGGCGGCATTGCCTTCGGCGGGCTTCTGGGGATGATCGGCGCATCCCTCCACCCGGAAACCCCATGACCGCGCTTCCCCCCCTGTCCGACCTGACCATCGGCTTCGGCCATTCCGCCTATCGCCTCGGCGAGGAGTTTGCCCGCCGCAGCACCGGTATTCGTTTCGCCGAGTTCCGGACGGCGGCCGAATTCCACGCGCGCATCGGCGAGTTCGACGTGGCCTGCGTCTCGGCCTTCTGGCGCAACGCCCCACTGGAGAATGCCGGCAAGCTGCGCTTCATCCAGTCTGTCAGCGCCGGCATCGACGTCTTCGCCCTCGATACGCTGAAGGCGCGCGGCGTGCGCCTGGCGAGCGCGCAAGGGGCGAATGCCATCGCGGTGGCCGAACACGCCATGGGCCTCACCCTCGCTCTGTCGCGGATGATCCACACGGCCCGCGACAACCAGGCGCGGAAGCACTGGCGCGGGATGATCTCCGATCCCCTCGCGCGCGAGGATGAACTGGCCGGAAAGACCATGCTGATCGTCGGCCTCGGCGGCATCGGCGGGCGTCTCGCCCGCTTCGCCAAGGCCTTCGACATGCGGGTCATCGGCTTGAAGCGCGACACGAGCGTGAAGGTGGACAATGTCGACGCGCTGGTCGGCCCGGCCGATCTCGACCGGGCTCTCGGCGAAGCGGATGTCGTGGCGCTGACCTGCCCGCTGACGCCCGAGACGGAGGGGCTGATCAATGCCACGCGCCTGAAGGCGATGAAACCGGGCGCCCATATCATCAACTGCGCGCGGGGCAAGGTGGTGGACGAGGATGCGCTGGTGGCGGCGCTGCAGGCCGGAACGATTGCCGCGGCGGGCCTCGATGTCACCCGCGAGGAGCCGCTCGCCGAGGCTTCGCCCCTGTGGACGATGGAGAACGTCCTCATCACGCCTCATATGGGTGGCGAGACAGCGGCCTATGAGAGGCGCGTCATCGACCTCTTGGTGGACAATCTCGGCCGTCTCGGCCGCGGCGAACCGCTGGTGAACGGCATCGTCTGACCGACGCAGCGTAACGGTCCGTGTGTTGCGTTTCCTCCCCCGATACCACCCAATCGGGGAACCATGATTCGTTGTCGGCACCGACGCTCGCTGGCGGGGCTCGTTGCGGGAGTGGCGATGGCCACTGCGGCGATGGCCGCGGCCGGCCTGCCGGCGCAGGCCCAGACGGTCACAACACTCAGCTACCAGATGGCTGGCGGCAACCGGTCGGCGCTGATGGCCGATTTCTCGCAGGGGCGTCCAGCACCGCTCGTCATTGTCCTGCACGGGGCGAACGGCACGTCGGAACAGGCGCGGCGCTATCTGGCCTGGGACGAGGTCGCGGCGCGCGAGAAGCTCATCATCGTCTATCCGCAGGGCGTCAGCGGCTCCTGGAACGACGGACGTCCCACCGATGGACGCCGGTTCAACCCGGTCAGCCGCGTCGATGACGTCGCCTTCATCCGCCGGATCGTTTCCGAACTGGACACCCAGGTGAGGATCGACCGGCGGCGCGTCTATGTCGTCGGCGTGTCCGCCGGGGGCCACATGGTCTATCGCCTCATCTGTGAGGCCGGAGACATGATTGCTGCGGCGGCGCCGATGCTCGCGACCCTGTCCGTCATCTGGTCGCGGTCCTGTCCTGGTCAGCCCCTGCCCGTGGTGATGATCAACGGCACGCAGGACCGCATCTCACCCTGGGGCGGCCAGCCGGCCGGCGTCGATCCCGACGGAGCGCTGCTGTCGGCGCCGGAGACCTTCGCCTTCTTCCGTGCGCGCAACGGCTGTTCGAGCTTCGGGGAGAGGGCTCTGCCGGAGCAGGCGACATCCGGCGGCTCGCGCGTCTTCATCATGGACGGAACGATCTGCCGCCGCGCGGTCCGCCTGTACCGTGTTGCGGGGGGCGGCCATCACACCCCGACGCGCTATGACCGCCGGATGCGGCCGGTCATCGGCGCCATGCTGGGCCTCCAGAACCACGACATCGAGGCGGACGAAGAGGTGTGGATCTTCTTCTCCGACAAGACCCGACCCTGACGGATCGCCAAAGGTCAGGGAATCAGCTGCGCCTTGACGACCGGCCATTGCATCTCGGCGCGATCGAGCGCCCGCGACGGGTCGGCGAGGAAGGCGGCCTTGTTCTTCTCGGAATGGAAGACGTAGAGGCGCTGTTCGTAAACGGTCCAGACGGAGGGATGGCCGGCGGTCGGAACACCTGCGCCGACGGCGACCGGGTCGTAGCCGCCGAAGCGCGGCTCATAGGTTTCCGGGTCCTGCATGAAGGCGTCGCGGTTGCCCTCGTTGAGGAAGCGCCAGGTCGCGCCGGCCCAGGACAGCTCATAGGTGGAGGAGCCCTGCCGCGGCTCGCGCTCGGTGAAATAGGCAACCGGGTCGAAACCGTAGATGGCGAGCCCCGTCAGCCGGTCGGTCACCACCCGCTCGGTGGTGGCGGCGCGCGAGGCGGTCTCGCTGGTCATGCCGATCAGGACCGCGATGCCGGCATAAAGAGCGGTCACCGCGAGGGTCCAGGCCAGCGGTCGCAGAAACTGCCTCAACACCGACATCTTCTCTCCTGATTCTGGAGCTGTATCGATTCCGGACCATGGCGCTGGACGGTAACCAGTTCCTTACCGGCGCCGGCGAAATCCCGGTCTGGTGACCAAATGGTTACCATCGCTGGCCTAGAGTGGCCCGAGGACACGGTCTGCCGCACCGATGAGCGGCGAAGGCATTTCGAGAGGTGAACATGCGCCGTCCCACGTCATTCGACCGCCGCACGATCGTCGCCGGGCTCGGCGCATCGCTGCTGACCGGTCTCCATCGCCCCGCCATGGCGCAGCGCACCTACGAGTCGCAGTCGCCGCGCACCTTCGCGCCCAACGAGGTCGTCTCGGCCGGCCACCGCTTCTTCGGCGGCACCAGCCGGGGCCTCGCCAATCTGGTCGAGCGTGCCACCCAGCAATGGGGCCGCCCGACGGCCTATATCCTCGGCCAGGAAGGCTCGGGCGCCTTCGTCGCCGGCCTGCGCTACGGCGAGGGCATGCTCTACACCAAGGATGGCGGCGACGCGAAAATCTACTGGCAGGGCCCCTCCCTCGGCTTCGATTTCGGCGGCGAGGGCGCCCGGACCATGATGCTGGCCTATCGGGTGCGTGACGTCCGGGACCTCGAGCGCCGCTTCATCGGCGTCGACGGCTCGGCTTATCTGGTCGGCGGCCTCGGTATGACGGCGCTCGGCGCCGACAACATGCTGGTGGTGCCGATCCGCACCGGCGTCGGCGCGCGCCTCGGCGTCAATGGCGGCTATCTGAAGTTCACCTCGCGTCCGACCTGGAACCCCTTCTGAGGGCTCGCGCCGGGAGAGGACGCCCGATGTCGTGAATGACGTAACGGCCGCGGCACTTTGCGCGGCGGTATTGGCATGGCAGAAGAGTGTCTCGCTGATCTTCAGGGAGTCGCGCCGTCGTGACGATCGAGACCGCCATGGTCTTCGTGCTGGGTTTCGTCGTGGCGGCGCTTCTCTCGCTCGCGCTGATGGGCGCCGTCTGGCGGCGCGCCGTGCGTCTGACCACCCGCCGGGTCGAGAGCGCCATTCCCATGTCCATGGCCGAGATCAAGGCCGAGAAGGACCAGGTGCGGGCCGAATATGCCCTGGCGATCCGGCGCACCGAGATTGAGGCCGAGCGGCTGCGTGAGGCCGCCAACCTTCAGACCATCGAGATCGCCAGGCGCACCGAGACCATTCGCGACCTGAACGCCGAACTCGACGCGCGGGCTGCGCGCATCGCTGGCCTCGAGGGCGCCAAGGCCTCCCTCGAGGAGGCTCTGGCGGAGAGCCGGGCGACCGTCGCGGCGAAGATCGAGGAACTGGCGCGCGGGGCGGCTCATCTCGCCGAGCGGGAAGCGGCCTTCGAGGCGCTGACCCGCGAGCATGCCGACAAGGTCGCCGAGAGCGACAGCCAGCGCGTCGAGATCGTGGCGCTGCGCACGCAGGTCGACAACCAGCGCAACCAGATCGGCCAGCTCTCGGCCGAACTCGCGACCGCCGAGGGCGACCTCGCCGCCCATCGGCTGTCCTACGCGGAGACCTCCAATCTGCTGACCTCCGAGCGGCAGCGGATCGCCGACGTCCAGGCGGCGCTGAAGCGCGAGCAGGAAGGCGCCGCCGAATTGCGCGCCGAGATTGCCGAGACACGCCGGGCGCTCGCCGAGACGACGACCCTGCTCACGGCCGAGCGCCGCAAGGCCAGCGAGCAGCATGCGGAGATCCGGACGCTGCAGGGCAAGCTGGCCACCGACGAGAAGCGGATCGCCAAGCTGGAGCGGGAGAAGGCGAAGCTGGACACGGCTCTCGCCGAGCAGAAGGAAGCCGCCACCCGCGAGCGGCAGGCCCGCGACGAGATCGAGCGGAGCGTGGCGCGGATCGAGGCGGAACGGGACCGGGTGCGCAGGGAGATCGACGAGGTGAAGGACCGCAGCGCCGAGACGGCCCGTCGCCTGCAGATCGCCGCCGAGACGGCGATCGCCGAGAAGAACGTGCTGGAAGGGTCCCTCGCCAAGGCGCGCGAGGATCGCACTCGCATCCAGCGCGAGGTGGCCTCGCTCGCCCGTGCCGCCGAAACCTCCCTGATGCGGGAAGCCAAGGACACGGCTGCCCTGAGGGCGAAGATCGACGAGGTGGCCATCGACGTGACCCGCGTGACGGCTATCCTCGAGGGACCCGGATCGCGGATCGAGGAGATTCTCGCCGCTGCGGCCTCGGAGAAGGCGCCGGCTGGCGGACGCCGTCTGCGGGGCGAACTGCCGCTGGCCGAGCGGATCAGGGCCGTGCTAGGCGCGACGCGCGGTCGGCAGGCGGCGGAATAGGCTTGCCGGGGCGAGCCCCCGTCATGGGGAGCTCTGCGGCGTCAGGAGCCGCGGCGGCCGAACTTCGCCACCCGCTCGATCTCCGAGCGGTCGATGCCGAGGTCCTTCAGCATTTCCGGGCTGAGATCGTGCAGGGCCGCGGCCGCCCGGCGGATGCGCAGGTATTCCCGGATCGAGCTGAACAGCACGAAAACGCGATTGGCGAAGCGCGTGGAGAGAGCGTCGTGCGCAGTGGTCTGAAGTGTCGTGATGGACATTGGTAACTCCCATGGATCGGATGATGTCGTGTCTCATCCCGAGATTTCGGGTTGAGCGTTCGGTCCATGGGTCGTGTTTCAAATGTTGATGGTTCGAAAATCATCAATCAATTTTCGTGATATTACTCATCAACGATGGTGCAATGCACCATCGAGGGGGCGCCGCACCGGACAGGGCCGGCGCGGCGTTTGCCGTCACTTGCGCGAGAAGTTCTGGCGAATCTCCTCGAAGCTCTCCTTCATCCGGTCCTGGATGACGCGGATCGCTTCGGCATTGGATTTCTGCAACAGCTCGGCCATGTCGCGGGTGTTCTTCACCGCCGCTTCCATGGCCTTCTTGGTGAACTCGGTCTGCGCCGCCATCATCTCCTGGGCGCTGCCGGGCAGCTTGAAATTCTGCGCCGCGGCCTGGATGTCCTTGATCGCCGCCTCGATAATCTCCTTCTGGCGCGCCGCGATCGCGGTCGCGCCTTCCGCCGCCGCCTTGCCGCTGGCGGCCAGCGCCTCGAGGTTCTTGCGGTGATGATCGACGATCGTCTGCATGTCGACGGCCGGGACCTTCATGTCCTCGCCGAGCTTCTT
>CAZEZD010000039.1:0-13052 GCA_964516115.1 uncultured Hyphomicrobiales bacterium | reverse complement strand
GATCGGCGCGAGGATCATCTCGATGGAGCGCGCGATGTCGAAGGTCTGACTGGGAAAGAGGTTGTTCTGGTAGAAGGCATAGACGACGCCCGCGACCGCCGTCATGGCCGAGGAGACGAGGACCGCCGCCATCTTGGCGCGGAAGACGTCGATGCCGAGCGCCCGCGCCGCCTCCGCGTCCTCGCGCACGGCGAGCCAGGCATGGCCGAGCCGCGAGCGCCGCAGCGCCACGCAGACGAGAAAGGCCACCACCATCATGGCCAGCGCCACATAGTAGAACAGCATCGGGCCGCCGCGCAGGTTCACCGGGCTGGCGACAGGCGAGACAGGGATGAAAAAGCCGGCCGCGCCGCCGACGAAGGACCAGTTGTCGAAGCCGATGCGGGCAACCTCGGCGAAGGCGATGGTGAGCAGCGCGAAATAGACGCCCTCGATGCCGAAGCGGAAGCCGAGCCAGCCGATGACGGCGCCGAAGGCCATGGCGACCAGCATGGCCGGGACGACGGCGATGGCGGGCGAGACGCCGAACTTCACCCAGAGCAGCGCGCCGACATAGCCGCCAAGGCCCACATAGAGCGCATGGCCGAGGGAGAGCTGGCCGCAGAAGCCCATCATGATGTTCCACGCCTGGCCGACGGTGGCGAACCAGAAGATCAGGAATAAAACCGAGAGCAGGTAGCGGTCGAGAACGACGGGTGCCACCAGCAGCACCGCGACGAAGGCCGCGAGCAGGACGAGGGCGCGGCGCGGCGCCTCCGCGGCGAGCCGGGCGAGCAGGGCGAAGGGGTTCATGCCCGCCTCCCGAGCAGGCCCTGCGGCCTGAGCGCGAGGACGAGGACGAGCAGGGCGAAGGAGGCCATGGTCTTCATCGACGGGGCGATGAGGACGGAGGCCATGGCCTCGGCGATGCCGATGAGCAAGCCGCCGACGATGGCGCCGGTCATGGACCCCATGCCGCCGATGATGACGATGGTGAAGGCGAGCAGGGTGAAGGCCGGCGCGATCATCGGCGTCGCGTCGGTCAGCGTCACCATCAGCGCGCCGGCCGCGCCGACGCAGGCGAGACCGAGGCCGAAAGTCAGCGCGTAGAGCTTCTTCACGTCGAGCCCGACCACGGCGGCGCCGACGAGATTGTCGGCGCAGGCGCGGATGGCGACGCCCGTATCGGTGAAGCGGAAGAAGGCGAAGAGGAGCCCGGCGACAGCAAGGGCCGCCACGGCAGCATAGACGCGCACCTTGTCGACGATGATCGCGCCGATCTCCCAGCTGTCGAAGGAATAGGGAAGATTGGCGCTGCGGGCATCGGGGCCGAAGATCATCAGCGTGCCGTTGACCATGATGATGGCGAGGCCCACCAGCAGGATGAACTGCTCATGCTCCGGGCGCGACACGAAGGGGTTGATGAGCGTGCGCTGCAGCCCGTAGCCGATGACGAAGAACGCCGCGGCGATCGGCAGCATGGACAGGAAGGGGTCGAGGCCGAAGGAGCGGAACAGCACGAAGGCCGCATACATGGCGACGACGGCAAACTCGCCATGGGCGAAGTTGACCACCCGGACGACGCCGAAGATGACCGACAGGCCGAGCGCCATCAGGCCATAGACGAGGCCCGTCAGGACGCCCTGGACGAGAACATTGGCGTAAAGCGACCAGAGCATGCGGTCCGGGGGTCCTTTGTGGGCGACAGCCGCAGTTAGCGCGACATCGCATCGCGAGCAACCCGACCGGGCGCCGTGCAGCCGGTCACGGCGCCGCAGCGAACAGGCGGGTCGGTATGCCGAGAAGCGGGCCGGCCTCGGCAAGACGCCGGTCGAGGGTTTGAATGGAGGCGCCATGGGTCGCGGCGACAGCCAGGTGCAAGGCGTCTCCGGCGCGCAGGCCAAGTTTCTGCTGATCGACGAAGGCAGCCGCCATCCGAAAATGCCGGGCATCCACCGGCAGTATGACAAGGCTTTCGGCAGTCATTGCGTTGAAGGCTGAAAGGCAAGCCGCACGTTGATCCAGCGAGATGCCTCCCGTCCGCAGCTTGACCGCGAGAGCCGAGGAGACTTCCGTGATCGTCCAGTCGCTGATCGCAAGCGGCTCAGATCCATGGCTCTCAAGCCAATGGTGGACGGCCGGCGTCATGGCTTCCTGCGACAGGGCCGCAATGATGAACGACGTGTCGAGATAGACCATCAGTAGCGGTCGCTATCCCGCATGGCCCGAACCAGATCAGCGGCACTCTCCGCCTGCGCCGGCAGACTGTCCGTCAAGGCCCGCAGCCGCCCAACATCGACCGGCTTGCGCGCATGGGGGATGGCGGCGAGGCGGGCCACCGGCTTGCCGCGGCGCGTGATATCGACGCTCTCGCCGGCCTCGACCCGGTCGACGAGCGCGCTGAGATGGGACTTGGCATCGGCGAGATTGATGGTGGGCATGGAGGCTTCCTGACCAACTGGATGGTCATATAGCCTGAATGGCCGAGGAGCGCCAGCGTGACGGCCGGCGCTCCGTGACGCGTGGCCTCAGCTCCGCCCCTGCCAGGCCGGGAAGGGCAGCACCGGCTCGGCCACCGCCACGTCCTTCGGCAGGACGACGGTCGGCACACGCTTCAGGTTCTGCACCAGCGCCGATCCGATGTTCGGATTCTGGCCCTTGGTGTCGAAAGTGATCGGACCGCCGATCATCACGTGCTCGGCGAGACTGGTGGCGCGCACCGCCTCCATCAGCTGGGCGCCGTTGGTCGTGCCGGCGCGCTTGAAGGCGTCGGCGGCGATGAGGAGGCCCTCGAAGGCGAAGCCCGCGTTGAAGCTGTCGACGGCGAAGCGGTTGTTCGGGTTCGCCTTGGCGAAGGCCTTCTCGAAGGCCTGCGTCATGGTTGACTTCGGGTTCGCCCAGGGCAGGCCGAACAGCACGAAATCGGCCAGGGGTCCCAGCGCCTGGTAGAACTCCTCGTCGTAGAAGCCGGGCGAGCCGGGCGAGATGATCGCCTTCGGCTGGAAGCGCTGGCGTACCATGTCGCGCACCATCTTGATGGCGTCGGAGGCGCGGGTGACGCACATGACGAGGTCGGGGTTGATGGAGCGGATCTTGGTGACCTCGACGGAGAGGTCCTGCGCCCGCGGGTCGTAGGCGATCTTCTCGACCAGCTGGATCGGCAGGTTCACGCGCGGCCAGATGGCGTCCATCGCGTTGCGCTGGGCGGTGCCGAAGGTGTCGTTGGCGTGCAGGAACACCGCCTTCTCCAGCTTCACGTTCTTGGCGTCCATCACGTCCTTGATCAGACGCAGGCCGTTGGTGACGAGCTGACCGCCGGTCTGGAAGTTGCGGACGAGGAACTTGTAGCCCTGCTCGGTGATCTGGGGGGCGGCGGCGATGTTGACCACGAAGGGCACCTGCCGCTGCTCGGTCACCTGGGCGATGGCGAGCGTATGGCCGCTATCGAAGGCGCCGGTGAGCACATGGCAGCCGTCGTTGATGGCGCGCTCGGCCTGGGTGCGGGCGACGTCGGCGTTCGACTCGGTGTCGATATGGACGATCTCGACCTTGTAGCCGAGCTGGGCGAGCAGCTCCGGCGCGGCCAGAACGCCGCGGTGCATGCTCTGCCCGGCCTGGGCGAAGAAGCCCGAGCGCGGCAGCAGCGAGCCGATCTTCAGCGTCTGGGCCTGGGCCCTGACGATGCCCGGGGCGGCGAGGGTCGCGGCGGCGCCGGCGACGACGGCACGGCGCGAGAAACTGGTGGTCTTTGGCATCGAGATCCTCCCTGTGCCCGAAGGTTCTCATCCCGCGGGCCGACTGAAGGGCGCGATCTTACGCAAACCCGCGCGGAGGGAAAGCCGGGCGCGACGCATGGCCACTCCCTCTTTCGGAGCGCGGGGTTCATCGCACGGAGGTCAGGCGATCGTCTTCTGCTCGAAGCGGCAGATGTCGGCGATGATACACCTGCCGCAGAGGGGCTTTGCCGCCTTGCACACGTAGCGGCCGTGCAGGATGAGCCAGTGGTGCGCGTGCAGGCGATAGGCGTCGGGCACCACCTTCTCGAGCCCCAGTTCCACCGCCAGCGGCGTCCTGCCCGGCGCGAGCCCGGTGCGGTTGGCGACGCGGAACAGGTGGGTATCGACGGCGATGGTCGGAATGCCGAAGGCCATGTTGAGCACGACGTTCGCCGTCTTGCGCCCGACGCCGGGAAGCGCTTCCAGCGCCTCACGCTCGGCCGGCACCTCGCCGCCGTGTCCGGCGATGAGCTTCTCCGACAGGGCGATGACGTTCTTCGCCTTGTTGCGGAACAGCCCGATCGTCTTGATGTAGCCGGTCAGCTTCTCCTCGCCGAGCGCCACCATCTTCTGCGGCGTGTCGGCGACCTGGAAAAGCGGCCGCGTCGCCTTGTTGACGCCGACGTCCGTCGCCTGCGCCGACAGCACCACGGCGACCAGCAGCGTATAGGGGTTGACGCTTTCGAGTTCGCCCTTCGGCTCGGGCTCGACCTGATGGAAGCGGAAGAAGATCGCCTCGATCTCCTGCGGCGTCAGGCCGTCGCGCTTGCGCCGCTTCGCTGCAGCCTTAGCGGCGGCCACATTGGCGAGCGCCTTGCCCGGACGCTTCACCGTCGACGCGGACTTGCGGTTTGACGGTCTGGCAGTGGTCGGGGCGCGCATGTCCGTCGTATAGTCCGAGGTCATGAACCCCGGCAACATGAACGCGACGATGCGGGCGAGCGCTGTGGAGGAGCCTCCGGGCTCCCCCCTGTTCGCGGCCATCCTGACGCCGCACCGCTCGATGGGCTGGCCCGGCTTCATCGCCATCATGGCGGCGGTGGGGGCCGTCAATCTCGTCGGCGGGGTGGTTTTCGCCGCCGTCGGCGCGTGGCCCGTCGTGCCATTCCTCGGGCTCGACGTGCTGATCATCTTCCTTGCCTTCCGCGCCAACTATCGCCATGCGCGCGCCTTCGAGGAGGTCATCGTCACGCCGAGCGAGATCCGCATCCGCAAGGTGAGCTGGCACGGACGCGCCCGCGAGTGGCGGTTCAATCCCGCCTGGACACGCCTCGCCCAGACGCGCGACGAGGAGGACGGTCAGGTTCTGACGCTGACCCTCGACGAGGGCCGGCGGCGCCTCGACATCGCGACCTTCCTGCCTCCCATCGAACGCGAGGGCTTCGGCAGGGCGCTGCGGCTTGCCCTCGATGAGGCGCGCCGCGGACCGACGCGCACGCGGTTCGACTAACGTTCTCCAACAGCAACAGGTAGCAAGGCATGGCCGGATCGGTCGATCGCGTTAGAGAGGCGCTGAGGTCAAAGGGTCACCCCGACGATATCGTCACCTTTCCTGACAGCACCCGCACAGCGTCCGAAGCCGCCGCCGCCGTCGGCTGCGAGGTGGCGCAGATCGCCAAGTCCATCCTGTTCCGCGCCGGCGACACGCCGGTCCTGGTGGTCGCCTCCGGGGCCAACCGCATCGATGCCGCCAAGGTGGCGGCGGAGATCGCGGCGCCCGTGGCGCGACCGGACGCGGCATGGGTGCGCCAGGTGACCGGCTTCGCCATCGGCGGCGTCTCGCCCGTGGGGCACCTGACGGCGCCGACGGTGCTGATCGACGAGGACCTCGCTGCCCTCGACCCGATCTGGGCGGCCGCGGGGGCGCCCAATGCCATCTTCCGCACCGGCTTCGCCGAACTGGTGAGGATCAGCGGCGGGCGGGTCGCGGACATCAGGGAATAGGTCGTTCACCCGCAGGAATCGGGTGGCTGCCCTCCCCGCGACAGGCCACATTGCGTGCATGTCACCGCCCGGGAGCCGCCCCCATGCTGAATATCGTCCAGCTTGAGAAACATGGCACGCCGATCCGGCTTGCCGAGGCCGCCGACGACTACGAGATCGTCCGCCGCACGCTCGCCTTCATCACCGACCATTGGCGCCGCCAGCCGACGGTGGAGGAGATGGCCGGCCATGTCGGCCTGTCCCCCGGCCATCTTCATCACCTGTTCCGCCGCTGGGCGGGGCTGACGCCGAAGGATTTCCTGCAGGCGATCACGCTCGATGCCGCCCGCGCCCTGCTGCGCGACGAGGCGACCGTTCTCGATACGGCCTACGAGGTCGGCTATTCGGGCCCCGGGCGGCTGCACGACCTCTTCGTCACCCACGAGGCCATGTCGCCGGGCGAGTTCAAGTCGGGCGGCGAAAGCCTGACCATGCGCTTCGGCTTCCACCCCTCGCCGTTCGGCCAGGCCATCGTGGTGGCGACCGACCGCGGCCTTGCCGGCCTCGGCTTCTGCGACGGCGGCGGCGAGCCCTCGGCGCTGGCCGACATGAAGGGGCGCTGGCCGAAGGCGATCTTCGTCGAGGATACCGCGGCAACGGCGCCGCTGGCCCGACGCGTCTTCGACCCGGAGGCCTGGGCCGGCGACCGGCCGCTCCGCGTCTGCCTCATCGGCACGGATTTCGAGGTGCGGGTCTGGGAGACATTGCTGCGCATCCCCATGGGCAAGGCGACGACCTACTCGACCATCGCCAGCCACATCGGCAGGCCGACGGCCGCGCGCGCGGTCGGGGCTGCGGTCGGCAAGAACCCCATTTCCTTCGTCGTGCCCTGCCACCGGGTGCTCGGACGCTCCGGTGCGCTGACGGGCTATCACTGGGGCCTGACGCGCAAGCAGGCCATGCTGGGCTGGGAGGCCGGGCACGCGGGGTAGGGCGGCGACTCGCCCTCCTGTTTGCCCCTCGCCCGTCCACTTCCGAAGGGAGTGCTCGCCATCACCGCGCCGATGATCTTCGCCCATGTGATGCCGCTGCTGTTCGGCACCGTCATCGCCACCGATTCACGAGCTTGAGCGCGCCCCACGATCCCAGCAGCGCTGCGAGCATCACGCCCGCAAGAGCGACTTCCATCAGGGGAGACCCCTGGTCCGCCAGCGAAGACCCACGCAAATTCACCAGCATGATCTGATTCAGGAACACGAAGATCACCACCACGGCCATGCCGCCGAGGTTGGCGCCCGCAAGTGCGCCGACGAACGAGACGACGAGGTTGACGATCCAGCCGACCACCCCTCGCTTTTCCGTCCACGCCTCGTGGATCCCGACAGCCAGTGCGGCGACGATGAATGCCAGCCCGATCACCAGCGACCCGCCGACGCTCGACCGCGGAATCGAACCTGTCGCCTGGAGAAGCACGACGGCGATCACGGCTGCCAGCGCGATGTACTTCATGACGCTCGCTCTGATGCTCTGGTAGAGGCGTGAGCGTTCACATCCGGCTCGATATCGGCGTCAAAAATATGGCCGTTGCGACGCTGTCGGCCGCTCCCTCTGCGCGCCTGCGCAAATTCGACCGCCAGATGGACCCACATCCGGAATTCAAAAACGAGGATCGCCAGAGCTGGAAGGCTGACTGCCGGAATTGTCATTGCGCGCGCTGGATTTGGCGGCCCGCCCGAAGCTAGAAGGAGAGCGTGACCCACACCCTCCCCATCCCGGCTTCCCCCGTCGTCAGCCATCGCCGCGTGCTCGCCATCGCCGTGCCGATGATCTTCGCCCATATGACGACGCCGCTGCTCGGCATCGTCAGCGCCACCGCCATCGGCAGGCTGGGCGACGCCACGGCGCTGGCCGCGGTGGCGCTCGGCGCCGTCATCATCGACGTGATCTTCTGGGCCTTCGCCTTCCTGCGCATGGGCACGATCGGGCTGACGGCGCAGGCGCTCGGCCGCGCCGACGACATCGAGCGGCGCGCCGTCATCGCTCGCGCCCTGCTGCTCGCCGTCGCCTGCGGTGTCGCGCTCATCGTGCTGCAACGCCCGCTGCTCTGGCTGTTCTTCAAGGCGATGGGCGCGTCGGAGGCCGTGACAATCGCCGCCGACACCTATGTCTCGATCCGGCTCCTGTCGGCGCCGGCGGTGTTCATCAACTTCGCCATTCTCGGCTGGCTCATCGGCCAGGCGCGGACGATGACCGGGCTGGTGCTGCAGATCGTCATCAATGTCGCCAACATGGGAATGACGGTGCTGTTCGTCTCCGTGCTCGGCCTCGGCATCCCGGGCGCGGCGACCGCCAACGCGCTGGCCGAATATGGCGGCGCGGTCGCGGGCCTCGTCATCGTCATGGCCTCGCTCGGCTGGCGCTTCGCGGTGCCACGATCGGTGATCCTCGACCGGCAGCGCATCGTCCGCACCATCGCCATCAACCGCGACATCATGATCCGCACGGCGGCGCTGGTCGGCTCCTTCGCCTTCTTCACACGGCAGGGGGCGGTCGGCGGCGACACGGTGCTGGCGGCCAATGCCATCCTGATGAACTTCGTCGGCATCGCCGCCTTCTTTCTCGACGGCTTCGCCACATCCGCCGAGCAGCTCGGCGGACAGGCGGTCGGGGCGCGGGACGAAACGGCTTTCCGCCGCGCCGTGTGGCTGTCGGCCCTCTGGGCGGTGGTCTTCGGAACCCTCGCCTCCGCCGCCTTCTTCGCCGGCGGCGGTCATGCGATCGACTTCGTCACGACCTCGCAGGCCGTGCGCGACGAGGCGCGGCGCTACCTGCCCTACATGGCGCTGACGCCGTTCACCGGCGTGATGGCCTTCCTGTTCGACGGTGTGTTCATCGGCGCCACATGGACGGTCGCCATGCGCAACTGCATGGTCGCGGCGATGGCGACCTTCATCGCGGCGTGGTGGCTTCTCAGGGGCTACGGCAATGACGGGCTGTGGATCGCATTCCTGATCCTGCAGGCCGTGCGCGGGCTCTATCAGGGGCTGGTGCTGCCCGGCCTGATGCGCGCGACCTTCAGGTGAGGCGCCAGTCGGCGTTCGACGTGCCGACGAGATCGGCGACGGACGCCAGCCGGTCGCGGGCGAGACGGGCCGTCAGTCCCTCGCTGATCTCGCCGATCAGGCCGAACCCCTTGAACACCATGGCCGAATAGAGCTGCACCAGCGTCGCCCCGGCGGCGATCTTGGCATAGGCGTCCTCGGCCGAGGCGATACCGCCGACGCCGATCAGCGGGAACTGGCCTTCGACACGGCGGAAGGTCTCGGCGAGCATCTTCGTCGACCTGTCGAAGAGCGGCCTGCCCGACAGGCCACCCGCCTGCTTCGCCGTCGCCTGGTCCTTCAGGCTGGCGGGACGGTCGATGGTGGTGTTGGAGACGATCATCCCGTCGATGCCGCGCTGGCGGCTGACCCTCACCATGTCGTCGAGGCCGTCGAGGCTGAGGTCCGGCGCGATCTTGACGAGGATGGGCCTGCCCGGCGCCGCCTTGTCGCGCGCCTCGATGCAGCGGGCGAGAACCTCGTCGAGGAAGCTCGCCTGCTGCAGGTCGCGCAGGCCCGGCGTGTTGGGCGAGGATACATTGACCGAGAGATAGGAGACGTGGGGGCCGAGGCGCTCGACCAGCAGGCCGTAGTCGGCGACGCGATCCACCGACTCCTTGTTCGGCCCGATGTTGACGCCGACGATGCCAGAGCGACGGGCGCGCGCCGCGAGACGGCGGGCGACCGCGTCGACGCCGTCGGAGTTCAGGCCATAGCGGTTGATCACGGCCTCGTCCGGCACGAGGCGGAAGACGCGCGGCTTCGGATTGCCGGGCTGCGGCTTCGGCGTCACGCCGCCGACCTCGACGAAGCCGAAGCCGAGCCTCAGCGCCGCGTCGGGCACCTCGGCATTCTTGTCGAAGCCTGCGGCGAGCCCGATCGGATTGGGGAAGGCAAGACCGAAGGCCGAAACGGCGAGGCGCCTGTCATCGGCCCCGCAGGCGGGGATCGGCAGGGACTTCAGCGCGGCGATGGCAAGGTTGTGCCCGGTTTCCGGATCGGTGGAGAGGAGAACCGGACGGGCGAGGCGCGAGACGATGGCGAGGAGCGACATGGCCCCGTGTTTGGCACCGGATGGCGGAGCCGGCAAGGGCGCCGAGGCGCCTTCCGGCGCCTCGTGCGTCAACGGGCTCGCGCCGCCGCCCTCACAGCCGCACGATCTTCGCATCCACCGGCCATTCCAGCGTCTTCAGTGCCTGGGCGAGGTCGTCGATCAGGTCGTCGGCATCCTCCAGGCCGACGGACAGGCGCAGCAGGCCGTCGGTGATGCCCATCTCCAGCTTCTCGGCCGGCGTGAAGCGGTCATGCGTGGTCGTCGGCGGATGGGTGATGAGGCTCTTCGCATCGCCGAGATTGTTGGAGATCCTGATGATGTTCAGGGCGTTGGCGACACGGAAGGCGCCGGCCTTGCCGCCCTCGACCTCGAAGGCCACCAGCGTCGAGCCGCCGCGCATCTGGCGCTGGGCGAGTTCGTATTGCGGATGGTCCTTGCGGCCGGGATAGATGACCTTCGTCACGCCCGGCAGCCCGGCGAGTGCGTCGGCCACCTTGGCCGCGCTCTGCGCCTGGCGCTCGACGCGCAGCGGCAGCGTCTCCAGGCTCTTCAGCACCACCCAGGCGTTGAACGGGCTCATGGCCGGGCCGGTCTGGCGCAGATACTGGTAGACATTGTCCTGGATAAATTGCTTCGAGCCGAGGATGACGCCACCGAGGCAGCGGCCCTGACCATCGATGTGCTTGGTCGTGGAATAGACCACGCAGTCGGCGCCGAGCTGCAGCGGGCTCTGCATCATCGGGGTGGCGAAGACGTTGTCGACGGTCACCTTGATGCCGGTCTTCTTCGCAATCACGCAGATCGCGGCGATGTCATAGACCTCAAGGGTCGGGTTGGTCGGGCTCTCGAGGAAGAAGACCTTGGTGTTGGGCCTCACCGCCGCCTCCCACTGGGCGAGGTCGGCGCCGTCGACGAGGGTCGACTGGACGCCGAAGCGCGGCAGCAGCGTCTCGATGATATAGCGGCAGGAGCCGAACAGCGCCTTGCAGGCCACCACGTGGTCGCCGGCCGAGAGCTGGCCGAACATGGCGGCATTGACCGCAGCCATGCCGGTGGCGGTCGCCTTGGCGGCTTCCGCGCCTTCGAGGAGCGCCATGCGGTCCTCGAACATCTGCACCGTCGGGTTGGAGAAGCGGGCGTAGATGAAGCCGGCGTCCGTGCCCTTGAAGCGCGCCTCGGCCTGCTCGGCCGACTCGTAGACATGGCCCTGGGTCAGGAACAGCGCCTCAGAGGTCTCGCCGAACTCGGACCGGATCGTGCCGCCGTGGACGAGGCGCGTCGCCGGCCGGACGCGGGTGGGGTCAAAGGGCTTCTTCATCGGCTCGTCCTCGCGTCGCAGTCCGGGGGAACTTGTCCCCCGAAAAAACAGAACCCGGCCCGGCAAAAGCCGAGGCCGGGTTGATCCCGCGCGCCCGGCCTTTTAGCGAATTGTTTAGCGTGGTTCGCAAGCCGGCCGGCCAAATCTCCACGTCGTGGCGAGCGTGGTAGGGCGGCGGCGAGAACGCGTCAAGTGTTTTGTTCGTTTTGACGAACGATTCGTTCGTCGGAGTTTGGCCGCATGCTGGGTGATACGGATCAGGGCATTCTGCCGTCGCAGGCCATCGACGATCTGGTGGCGCGCGGCGCCATCCGCATCGCCCGCGCTCTCGACGCCGACCAGGTGCAGCCGGCCTCGCTCGACCTCAGGCTCGGGACGCGCGCCTACCGCATCCGCGCAAGCTTCCTGCCGGGTCCCAACACCACGGTCGCCGACCGCCTGCAGTCCCTCGCGCTTCACGAGTTCGACCTGACGCGGGGGGCAGTGCTGGAGACCGGCTGTGTCTATCTCGTCGAGCTCCTGGAAGGGCTGGCGCTGCGCGACGGGATCGCGGCCACCGCCAACCCGAAAAGCTCGACCGGCCGCCTCGACGTCTTCACCCGCGTCATCCTCGACCGGGCCCAGGCCTTCGACACGATCCCCGCCGACTACGAGGGGCCGCTCTATCTGGAGATCTCGCCGCAGACCTTCCCGATCCTCGTGCGCACCGGCTCGCGCCTGTCGCAGATGCGCTTCCGCCGCGGCAAGGCCGAGCTCGGCCTCGACGACCTCAACGCGCTGCAGGAGAGCGAGCGCCTCGTCGATACAGGCGCGCCGGTGGTGGGGCCGGTCGGCATCGCGGTGTCGATCGACCTCCGAGGCGAGGCCTGGGGCGGCCTCCTCGGCTACCGCGCCAAGCGCCATTCCAGCGTGATCGACGTCGACAAGAAGGCGGCGCACGACGTGCTCGACTTCTGGGAGCCGATCCAGGAGCGCGGCAAGGGCGAGATGATCCTCGACCCCGACGAGTTCTACATCCTCGCCTCCAAGGAGGCGGTGGTGGTTCCCCCGGACTATGCGGCGGAGATGCTGCCCTTCGATCCGCTGGTGGGCGAGTTCCGCGCGCACTATGCCGGCTTCTTCGACCCCGGCTTCGGCCATTCCTCGGCCGGCGGGCGCGGCGCCCGGGCCGTGCTGGAGGTTCGCTCGCGCGAGGTGCCCTTCATCCTCGAGCACGGGCAGATCGTGGCGCGGCTCGTTTATGAACGCATGACCGAGCGGCCGCGCAGCCTCTACGGGCAGGTCGGGTCGAACTACCAGGCCCAGGGGCTGAAGCTGTCGAAGCACTTCCGCTAGCGCCGGGCTTCACACCCCCGACAGTTGCTGCTCCACCAGACGGGCGAAGCAGCTGGCGCCGATCGGCAGCAGGTCGTCGTTGAAGTCGTAGTGGCCGTTGTGGACCGGCACGGCCTTGTGCGTCTCGGTCACCTGTCCCAGCAGCATGAAGGCGCCGGGGGCCTTCTCCAGGTAGTAGGCGAAGTCTTCGCCGGCGGTGAGCGAGGGCAGGTCCGTCTTGATGAGGTCGTCGCCGACCACGTCGCGCGCCGCAGCCTCGAAGGCGGAGGCCTCCTCCACGGTGTTGATCGTCGGCGGATAGGAGCGCTTGTAGTCGAGGATGAGTTCCACCCCGTGGGCGGCGCAGAGGCCCTCGACCGTCTGGTGGAAGAGCTCGTCCATGGCCTTGCGCGTCGCCGGCTTCAGGGTGCGGATCGTCCCCGACATCGTCACCGTCTCGGGGATGACGATCTGCGAGGTTCCCGCGTGGAACATGCCGATGGAGAGGACGACGGTGTCGTGCGGGTCCATGCGACGGCTGACGAGGTTCTGCAACGCGCCGTAGATCTGCACGGCGCAGGGCAGCG
>CAZEZD010000038.1:0-13155 GCA_964516115.1 uncultured Hyphomicrobiales bacterium | reverse complement strand
AGACCTCCACCCTGAAGGGGTGCTCCACCTTTCCGCCCATATGGCTGCCCGTTCTTTCGTGACCGGGCAGGCGGGGCGGCGGCGCGCAAGCGCCACCCACTGCGGGACAAGCCGGCAAGCCACCCCCGCATCGCCTGACCACGTTCCGTGAAAGCGACCCGCCGCACGCACCGGTGCGCAGTGGGGACGCTACTATGTTCCCGGAATGTTCTCAATGGTCCCTGTGAATGACGGCTCCCGCCGGGTGCGCCCGGTCCATCCCGCGGCGGCCTATATCGGCGGCAAGAAGCAGCTGGCGCGGCGCCTTGTCGCCATGATCGCGGCGGTGCCGCATGATACCTATGCCGAGCCCTTCATCGGCATGGGCGGCGTGTTCCTGCGCCGCCAGCGCGCGCCGAAATGTGAGGTCATCAACGACATCTCGGGCGATGTCGCGACCTTCTACCGGATCCTGCAGCGGCACTATGAGCCGTTCATGGACATGCTGCGCTGGCGCGTCACCAGCCGGGCGGAGTTCGAGCGGCTGATGGCCACCGACCCGGCGACGCTGACCGACCTCGAGCGCGCCGCCCGCTTCCTCTATCTCCAGCGCACCGCCTATGGCGGCAAGGTGGCCGGCCGCAGCTTCGGCGTCTCGCCGGGCGGGCCCGGCCGTTTCGACGTCGGCCGCCTGGCGCCGATCCTCGACGAGCTGCACGACCGCCTCGCCGGCGTCGTCATCGAGCGGCTGCCCTATGCCGAGCTGATCCAGCGCTATGACACCCCCGGCACGCTCTTCTACCTGGATCCGCCCTACTGGGGCAGCGAGACCGACTACGGCGCGGGCGTCTTTGGCCGCGATGACTTCGCGCGCCTCGCGGCCCAGCTCGCCGGGATCTCCGGCCGGTTCATCCTCTCGGTCAACGACGTGCCCGGCACCCGCGAGGCCTTCGCCGCCTTCGACATCGAGGGCGTGGACCTGACCTACACGATCGCCGGCGGGGAGGGGACGTCGGCGAAGGAGATCATCGTGACGTCGAAGGGGCTTCCGCGAGAGGCGAGGGCGGCCGAGCTGTTCGATTGAGGGAAGACAATCCCGGGGAACGGACCGGGAAAGCTCCCCTTCGCGGCGAGTGTCTACCCGCTTGAAATCTCACGCTTCTGCGCGTCCCCTAGGGAGCGCCAAGCGTCTTGCCGCTTGCGCCTGCTATGTCCGTCATCTCGTGAACCTCGCGCTCCCTGGCGGCGACCCATGGTCATGAGCCGCCGTCGGCGGTTCCGCCCAGGAGCAACCGCGATGACCCCGTCCAGTCACATGGCAGTCGGCGCATCCGCATCCTCGTCCGCCGGCTACTCCCGCACCATCGGCCCGAAGTTCCCCGTCCAGTCGGTGGCACGTCGTCCGCGCCCGCAAGAGCGGGCAGACCGGCATCAGCGCCCGATCGCCGGCTGGGCCCGCGCCTTCCTCAGGGAGGGGCTCTGAGCCTCCGCTTCCCGACCGGCGCCTTAGCGGTGGCCGTTGCCGGGAATGACGGGCTGGGCGCAGTTGCGATGACCCGCCTCGATGCAGGCGAGTATCCGCGATGTCGCCCTCAGTTCGACCATCACATAGTAGGTCGCAAGGCCGAGCACCGCGACGACGACGGCGGCGATGACGTTCTGGCGCATCCGCACGCGCTCGTCCCAGGCGTTGAAGCCGGGGCGTTCCGGGCTCTGGCGCCCGTGCTCGACGCTCCACGTCGGCGGTCGCCGCAGAAGCAGCGGCCGCGGATCGCCTTGTTGCCTGTCGTCGCCACCCATCGGCCGGGTCCTCGCCTTCACGGGAGCCTGTCTCGCCGCGGGCCCCGGGGCGAAGCAGGGCACCTCAATGATAGCGCGCCAGTCGACAAAGGTCGAACGGCCGGGAATGACGGGTTGGCGCGGGCGGCCCGATGTGGCAAGCGACGCAAGGTCATGGCAACACTCGCTGCCTGAAGTGCGTGACCGGGAGGCCGCAATCAACCCCGTTCGCAAGCGCCGAACCTATCTCCTGACCGGCTACGAGCCGCTCCCGCCCTCGGCGCATCATCACCGGTTCGCGCGCGAGATCGGGCGCTTCGAGAAGACATGGTCGCTGTCGGCTGCGGTCAGCCCCATGGCGCAGGCGCCCGATCGCCCGGTCGCCTTATGGGCTGCAACGGTGAGCGGCCCCGACTTCACCGTCGAGACCGACATCCGGCTGCTGCGCTGGGACGACATCGTGGCGCAGGACATGGAACTGCCGGTCTGGCGCCGCCTGCCACGCTATCTCGCCGCGGCGGCCGACATCGTCATTTCCGGCACCTTCCGGCGCTATGCCGCAGCCTACTGGCGCTACTCGTTCTTCGCCGGCTATCCCCTCGTCCTGCTGGTGGTTTTCGCCCTGCTCGCGTGGGGCGGATCGCTGCTTTGGGCAAGGGCCGGACTTGCCGATGCCGCGTGGATCCGCCTGATCGTCGCCGCCACCGTCTTCGCGGGGCTGATGAAACTCGCCGGCCGCCGCCTGCATATGGACTACATGCTGAGCGACTGGGTGTTCGCCCGTGACATGATGCGCGAGCGTCGTCCGGTCATCACGGAGCGTGCGCGAGAATTTGCCCGCGAGATCGCCGAGGGGGTCGCGGAAGGCGACGTCGACGAGGTCGTGGTCGTTGCCCACAGCCTCGGCGCGGTCTGGATGCTCCACGCCGTCGCACTCGCGCTGCAGCAGACGCCGGATCTTGCGAGGGGCAAGGTTCCCCTCGGCCTTGCGGGCGTTGGATCATCGACACTGAAGATCGCCCTCCACCCGGCCGCGGCCTGGCTGCGCGAATCAGTCCAGCGTGTCGCCGACGAGCCGGCCATCACCTGGGCCGAGTATGACAGCCACGTCGACTTCATCTGCTTCTACAAGAACAACACTGTCGACGCGCTCGGCCTGACGACGGCGACGAGGCCCGTCCGCCAGTCGATCCGGCTGTCGCGCATGCTCTCGCCCGAAACCTGGCGCCGCTTCCGCGGCAATCTGCTGCGCATCCACCGCCAATATGTCATGGGCAACGAGCAGCGCTACGCCTATGATTTCCACATGATCGCCTGCGGGCCGTTCCGCTTTGCCGACATCGTGCGGCACGGGCAGGCCATGCCTGAGGCGCTTGGGCCGGACGGTTCGCTCGCCAGGGCGGCCAGGCCCTTTCCACCCCTCGACCAGGACCCAGCCAGCCCATGACCCGCCAACTCGCCCAGATCATCTTCCTGATCGGTGTCGTCGGCTGGGGGGCGATCCGCATTCCCCACGAGGTGAAGAACAAGCGGAAGAACCGCATCGACGTCAGCGCCGTCGACGCGCAGGAGCGCATCCTGCTCTTCGTCTCGCTCGCCGGCCTCGGCATCCTTCCCATCGCCTACTGCATGATGCCGCGCTTCGGCTTTCTCGCCTTCGCGGACTACGGGTTCTCGCCGCTGATGGCGTGGGCCGGCGCCATCGTTTTCGTCCTGTCGCTGGCGCTGTTCCTGGCGACCCATCGGCAACTCGGCCGGAACTGGTCGCAGACGCTTGAACTGCGCGAGGGCCATACGCTCGTCACCCACGGCGTCTATCGGCTTGTCCGGCACCCCATGTATTCGGCGTTCTTCCTGTGGGCGCTGGCGCAGGTGCTGCTGCTGCAGAACTGGATCGCCGGTCCTGCCGGCTTCCTCGGCTTCGGGCTTCTCTATGCGTTCCGCGTCGGCCGGGAAGAAGACCTGATGCGGTCCGCCTTCGGCCAGGATTATGCGGACTACGAAGCCCGAACGAAGCGGATCGTGCCCTTCATTCATTGACTCTTGAGGGGCCCTGCCGTTCTTTCGCCCCCGGTCGCTGCCAGTGTTGCGGGCTTCGGCTGCGTGTCGGCGGGAACAGTGTCCATGCGTCCATTTTCACCAGCCAGAGTGATCCTGGTCACGTTGGCGACGATGCTGGCCAGCTGCCAGACGATGGAGATGATCGGCGCCTCGGGCACCGCGCCGCGATCCCTGCCGGGACAGACGGCCGCAGCGGCGCCGCAGGACGGCGTCGATCTGACGACCCCCAAAGTCTATCTGATGCGAGGTCTCGCCCGGACGGTGTCCGAAGGCGTCGACCATCTCTCCGCCAAGCTCACGGCCCGCGGCTATCGCGCCAGCGTCCATGGCTATGGTGACTGGCAGGAGATCGCCAACGCCATCCTGTCCGACAGGCGCCGTTCGGGCGGTGCGAGCCGCGCGGTGGTGGTCGGTCATTCCCTCGGCGCCAATTCCGTTGTCGCGCTGGTCAACACCCTCGCCGAGCGCAATGTCGAGGTGGATCTCGCGGTCACCTTCGATCCGACGGTGGATCTGCAGGTGAACGGCGGCGTCAGGCGCTTCATCAATTTCTACCAGTCCGACAATGGCTGGGGCCGGGTGGTGCGGGCCAGCGCCGCGATGGAGAGCAGGGTTGAGAACACCGATCTCAAGGTCATGGTCCACCTCACACATTTCACCATCGACAGGGACGCGCAGATTCACGAGCGGGTGATGACGGCGATCGCACGGATCGTCGCCCACCCTCCGGCGCCGGACACCCGGTAGCAACGTTCCATGAGCGTCCGTCCGGCGCGGCATTCGCGCAACAGTCGCACCGGGACAGCGGACGGGACAGCCGTTCCGCCGCCTCGCGGCGTTGACAGCTTCCCGTCCTCGTCTTCAGCTTGGCTTAACCACGCTGGGGCAGTTTGCCCGCTGCAGGCAAAGGGAACACGACGCGTCCCGCTGCGTTTGAAGACGGTTCTGAGAGGCTGAGGTTGGCAATGGGCATGTCATCGCGCGCCGGCGTGCTGGCTCTGGCGTTTTCGGGGTTCCTGCTCGCAGGGTGCCAGACGACGGCGCAGACGAGCGGCGAGGGCGGCGCGACCGTCCAGATGGCGCGCGAGGCCATGGCCCGCGGCGACCTGTTGTCGACGGCCTCGTCGCGCAGCGCCCCGGCGCAGGCGATCGCGCCGCGCATCTATCTCATCCGCGGCCTCGCCAACGTGTTCTCGCAGGGCATGGATGACCTCGGCGTCAAGCTTCGCCAGCGTGGCTACAACGCCACCGTTCACGAACACGGCGCGTGGAGCGTCATCGCCGCCGAGATCGTCACCAACCAGAGGGCGTCGGGCGGTCGTCACCAGGCGGTGGTCGTCGGCCATTCGCTCGGCGCCAATGCGGTCACCGACATCGCCAACGAGGTTGGGCGCCAGGGCGCCACGGTGGCGCTCTCGGTCGCCTTCGATCCGACGGTGCGCCAGCAACTGGCCGGGGGCACGCGCCGCTACGTCAACCTGTTCCAGTCCAACAACGGCTGGGGATCGGCGGTCGGCGCAGCGCCGGGCTTCCGTGGCAGGCTGGAGAACATCGACCTGAGCCAGCGCGGCAACATCACGCACTTCAACATCGACAAGGACGCTGGCCTCCATGCCCAGGTGATCGCCTGGGTGGGGCAGGCGGTGGGCAACGGGCGGCGCGGCGCCCGTCAGGCCGTGGCGCGCTGATAGTCCTTGATGTCGGAGAAGGTGATGCCGGCCGCGCGCTCTTCCTCATAGCGCAGCGAGAAGGCGCTGGAGGCCATGTAGACCGGCGCGCCGTCGAGATCGCGCGCCATTGATGATCCGTGGCTCTCGATGAAAGCGTTCAGCTTCACCGGGTCGTCCGAGGTGATCCAGCGGCAGACCGCGAACTGGCAGGGATCGAAATCGACGGGCAGGGTGTATTCCGCCGACAGCCGCTCCTTAAGCACGTCGAGCTGCAGCGCGCCGACGACGCCGACGATGGCCGGCGAACCGTCATTCGGCACGAAGAGCTGGACGACGCCTTCCTCGCCCATCTGCTGCAGCGCCTCGCGCAGCTTCTTCGCCTTCATCGCATCCTTCAGCTTGACGCGGCGGAGCTGCTCGGGCGCGAAGCTCGGCACGCCCTTGAAGACGATGTCCTCGCCGTCGGTGAGCGTGTCGCCGATGCGCAGCGTGCCATGGTTCGGGATGCCGACGATGTCACCGGCATAGGCCTCTTCCGCCAGTTGGCGATCCTTGGCGAAGAAGAACTGCGGCGCGTTGAGCGGCATCGCCTTGCCAGTGCGTACCAGCTTGGCCTTCATGCCGCGCGTCAGTTTGCCCGAACAGACGCGCAGGAAGGCGATACGGTCGCGGTGGTTGGGGTCCATGTTCGCCTGGATCTTGAAGACGAAGCCACTCATCTTCGGTTCGTCGGCGAGTACGGTGCGGCTCTCGGCGACCTGCGCGCGCGGCGGCGGCGCATAGGCGATCAGCGCGTCGATCAGGTCACGGACGCCGAAGTTCCGGAGGGCCGAGCCGAAATAGACCGGCGTCATGTGGCCCTCGCGGTAGCTCGCGAGGTCGAAGGGCTTGGCGCCGTCGCGGGCGAGCAGGGCGCTCTCCCGCCAGTCGTCGGCGCCCTGCGGCAGCAACGTGTCGAACAGGCCGGCCTCCGGACCATTGACCTTGATGACGTCGTCGTCGTGGTCGATGCGCCGGACGTGGTTGTGGACGAGATCATAGGTGCCGACGAATTCGCGCCCGACGCCGATGGGCCAGGTCATGGGCACGGTGTCGAGGGCCAGTGCCTTCTCCACATCGTCCATGAGTTCGAAGGGGTCGCGGCTCTCGCGGTCCATCTTGTTGACGAAGGTGATGATCGGGATGTCGCGCAGGCGGCAGACCTCGACGAGCTTGCGCGTGCGGTCCTCGACGCCCTTGGCGCCGTCGATGACCATGATGGCGGAATCGACGGCGGTGAGGGTGCGGTAGGTGTCCTCGGAGAAGTCCTCGTGGCCCGGCGTGTCCAGCAGGTTGAAGACGCAGCTGCCATATTCGAAGGTCATCACCGAGGTGACGACGGAGATGCCGCGCTGGCGCTCGATGGCCATCCAGTCGGAGGAGGTCTGGCGGCGGCCCTGCTTGGCCCTCACTTCGCCGGCGAGCTGGATCGCGCCGCCGAACAGCAGCAGCTTCTCCGTCAGCGTGGTCTTGCCGGCGTCGGGGTGGGAGATGATGGCGAAGGTGCGCCGGCGCGAGGCGGGGGTCGCCGTGCCGGGGGCATTGGAGCTGAGGGGAGCGTTCATGGCCGGGGTTTAGCCATGCGATCGATGCCGGGTCAATGCGGGAAGCCCTGCATTGCGCGGGCTCGACGTTGCGTCAGGGCGTCCTATAGTCGGCGTTCGGGTGGGCTTCCCCCACCACCGGAGGGCTTCATGGTTTCGTCGTCCAAGCGTTCTGTCTCCAAGCGTGTCGTGATCGCCTTGGCCGCAAGCCTCGGCATGGCTTCTCCCACCCTGGCCCAGGCGCCCGCCCTGCCGCCGGGTCCGCCGATCGCCATCCAGATGGTGACGCAACTCTCGCCCTCCATCCCGCAATACACCCGCGTCGATATTCCGATGCTGCGCGAGGCGCTGCCGACGCGTTCCGGCGGGCGCATCCGGGTGACGCTGGCGAGCTGGCCCGAGCGCAGCCTCACCGGTCCCGACCTCATCCGCGTGCTGCGCTCCGGGCAGATCGACCTCGCCGGCCTCGCCTTGCCGACGGTGGCCGGCGACGTACCCCTGCTCGACATCATCGACATGTCGGGACAAAACCCCTCGCACGAGCAGGGCCGGCGCATCGCCCATGCCATGCTGCCGACGCTGAACAAGGAGCTGGAGCGGGTTGGCATCAAGATCGTCGCCTTCTACCCCTTCCCGGGACAGGTGCTGTTCTGCCGCGATCCCGTCACCAGCCTCGCCGACCTCAAGGGCCGGCGCGTGCGCACCCCCGGTGGTTCGCAGAACGACTTCATCCAGTCCATCGGCGGCCAGCCCGTCGCGATCGGCTTTCCGGAAGTCTATGGCGCGCTGGAGCGCGGCGTCGTCGACTGCGCCGTGACAGGCACGGCCACCGGCAACGGCGCCCGCTGGTACGAGGTGACGCGCCATCTCTACACCCTGCCGATCCAATGGGGCGTCGCCGCCTATGCGGTGAATCTCGCCTGGTGGAACCGGCTCGATCCTGCCGTGCGCGACTTCCTGCAGGCCTATATGACCGAGGTCGAGGAAGCCCAGTGGAAGCTCGGTGCCGAACTCACCGAGGACGGCATCCAGTGCAATGCCGGCAACGCGGCGGGCTGCAAGATCGGCCATGTCGTCACCAACCGTCCCATGACCATCACCCGCGAGACGCCGGCTGACGTGGCGCTGTTGCGCGAGGCGATGCAGAAAGTGGTGCTTCCGGCCTTCGTGAAGCGGTGCGGCGCGCGCTGCGGCGAGATCTACAACCAGATCGTCTCGCCGATCAGCGGCATCACCTACACCGCTCAGTGACGCCGGCATGATCCGCCTTCTCGACCCCGCCACCTTCCAGGCCGTCCCCTGGAAGAACGGTGGCGGCACCGCCACCGACATTGCCGTCGGCCTCGGCGCCGACGGCGAGGTGGACTGGCGCGTCGGCACGGCGGCGATCCTCAAGGACGGTCCCTTCTCCGACTACGAGGGCGTGACGCGCACCTTCACCATCGTGGCGGGACCGGGCGTCCATCTCGATTTCGCAGAGGAGGGCACCCGCACGCTCGACCGCGACCTGCCGACGCGCTTTTCCGGCGCGCCGGCGCCGTTCTGCCGGCTACGCGACGGGGCGAGCGCCACCGCCTTCAACCTGCTGACCCGGGATGGGGTTGCGACCGGTGAGGTCTCCATCCGCCGCGGACATGCGCTGGAGGAGCCTGTGCCATCCGCCGGGATCGTGGTGCTCTTTGCACTGGAGGAGGCCTGGAGCCTGACCGCCGACGGGGCGTCGGTGATCGTGCATCAGGGCGCGGCGGCGCAGGTGGAAGGCGCTTCGGCCATCACCATCTCGTCGGCCATCGGCGGACGGGCGGCCGTGGTGACGATCGACCGCGGTTGAGCGCCTCACCCGATCGCGACGATCTCGACCTCGCCGCCGGCCACCACCGCCACATCCCCGATCTGCCTGCCCATCAGCGCGCGGGCGACCGGCGAGACATAGGAGATGGTGCCCTGTGAGGGCTCGGCCTCGTCCTCGCCGACGATCTGGAAGGTCTGGCGGCGACCATCGTCGCGGTCGAACGTGACGCGGCTGCCGAAATGCACCTTGCCGTCGGCAGGCGGTGGATCAACCAACTGGGCGCTAGCGTGACGTGCCGAGAAATAGCGAAAGTCGCGGCTGGCGCGGGCCAGGGCTAGACCGGTGGCATCCTCCCCGGCGGCGCGGGCCTCGTGAACCGCGGCCCTGGCGGCTTCCAGCGCCGCCTCGAGCAGGGCGAGCCCGCGCGGCGTCACCAGATTGGGATGCTGCGAGATCGGACGATCCTGGAGATTGGCCTCGGTGCCGTCCCGGTCGTTTTCCTTGGTGAAGGCGACGCTCATGAAGGCAGCCTCCTCTTGTTGCGATCTGGCGAAGGGTATGGTGGATGCGGGCGATGCGCACGGGCCGTGACGCCGCACGGCCCGGACCACCTAGATGGCGGCCTGTGCCGGCTCCTGCAACCTTGACACCCCGCGCCCGGGCACGTATAGCCCGCGCCTTCTCTTCTTCGACGCATCGTCCGTCGGGTTCTCCGAACGTCGCTGCTCGTCTCCTCCAAGGATCGCCGCCATGAAGGTCCGCAATTCGCTGAAGTCTCTGCGTGGTCGCCATCGCGACAACCAGATCGTGCGCCGCAAGGGCCGCGTCTACGTGATCAACAAGGTCCAGAAGCGCTACAAGGCGCGTCAGGGCTGACAGCGGCTGCTTCAAGCAGCCGTATCGGGAGGCAGGGGCTCACGCGCCTGTCATCGTCCCGACATTGACCGTCGCCGTCTCATGCCCCACGTTCGGGACATGACTCGCGCGGCGGTTTTCTTTTGCCTGATGGCCATGTTCGCCCCGCCTGCCCACGCGCAGGTGACGGGACCCGTGCCGCCGGATGCCGAAGCGGCTCCTCCTGCCGCCAACGCCACGCCGCCCTCTCTCGCATCGGAACGCGCACGCCGCCTCGACGAGCTCTACTCCCGCCTGCGCGAGGCGGAGGGGCCGCGACAGGCGCGCGTGTTCGAGGCGCAGATCACCATGCTGCTGGCGCAGTCGGGTTCACCCACCGCCGACCTCCTGATGGTCCGTGCCCAGCAGGCGGTACAGCAGCGACAGGCCGATCTGGCGCTGTCTCTCCTCGATGCGGTCATCGACATGTACCCCGACTATGTCGAGGCCTGGAGCCGACGCGCCACCCTCTATTTCGCCCGCCGCGAAATCGGGCGCGCCATCACCGACATCGAGAACGTCCTGCGGCTCGAGCCACGGCATTTCGGCGCGATGGTCGGCCTCGGCATGATGCTGCAGCAACTCGGCCAGGACAAACAGGCCCTTGCGGCCTTCAAGCGGGCCATGGAGATCAACCCGCACATCGAACGGGTGCCGCAGATCATCCTGCGGCTGCAACCGAAGGTCGACGGCGTCGAGCTTTGACGTCCGTCTCCCGATCCATTGCGCCGCACCGGGCGTAGACCATCCATGGTCGGCCTGATCGCACCCCTTGTCGCCGCCGCCGCCGTGCCCGCGCTCCTCGCCGGCTGGACGGCGATGCGCTCGCGCGCCATCACCCGCGCCTTCCCGCCCGAGGGCCGGTTCGCGCCCACGAGGGCCGGCGCCCTTCACGTCGTCGACGAAGGGGAGGGAGCAGTGCCGGCGGTGTTCCTGCACGGCGCCAGCGGGTCTGTCCGGGCGTGGCGTCCGGCGCTGGAGGACAGGCGGGCAGCCCTTGGCCGGACCCTGTTCCTCGATCGTCCGGGCCACGGCCACAGCGAACGCCGCGCCGGCCGGGAGGCCGCGAGGCTCGACCATCAGGCCGGCGCGATCATCGACGTTCTCGATCATGCGGGGATCGGCCGCGCCGTCATCGTGGCCCATTCCTGGGCCGGGGCGCTCGCCTGCCGGCTGGCCCTCGACCATGGCGATCGCATCGCCGGTCTCGTCCTTCTCGCGCCCGCGACCCATCCCTGGCCGGGCGGCGTTCACTGGTACTACCGGCTGGCTGCGAGCCCCGTCCTCGGACCGCTGTTCTCGTGGACCCTGGCCCTGCCCGTCGGGGAAGCCTGGATGCGGCGGAGCATCACGGGGGTCTTCGCGCCACAATCGGTCGAGGACCGTTATGTGGAGGAGGCCGGCATCCCTCTGGTGCTGAGGCCCGCACAGTTCATGGCCAACGCCGAGGACGTGGCCGGTCTGCTCGGTCAGGTGCGCGCGCAATCCCCGCTCTATGGCGACATCGCCTGCCCCGTCACGGTGATCTCGGGCGACAGCGACAGCGTCGTGTGGACCCATCTCCACTCGGTGGGTCTCGAGCGCGACATTCCGCGGGCCAAGCTCGTGATCCTGCCCGGTGTCGGCCATGGACCTCATCACGCCGATCCCGATCTGGTGGTGGCGGAGATTGCGGCGCTGCAGGCGGCAGCGACCTAGACGTCGACCTCGTCGGACCCGACGAAGGCGATGCGCAGCATGTTTGTCGCACCCGGTGTGCCGAGCGGAACGCCGGCCACCACGATGATGCGCTGGCCCGGCTTGGCGAAACCGTCCTTGAAGGCGAAGCGGCAGGCGCGGCTGACCATGTCGTCGAGGTCGCGAGCGTCCTGGGTGACAACGCAATGAACGCCCCAGAGAAGCGCCAGACGGCGCCCCGTGGCGATCTTCGGGGTCAAGGCGATGGTGATCGGCTTCGGCCGCTCGCGCGCGACGCGCAGCGCCGTGGAGCCGGACGAGGTCCAGCAGACGATGGCGGAGAGGTCGAGCGTCTCGGCGATGTCGCGCGCGGCGAGCGCGATGGCGTCGGCGCCAGTGGCCTCCGGCTCGGCGCGCTGACCCTGGATGACGGAGCGATAGGTCGGATCGGCCTCCACCTCTTCGGCGATGCGATTCATCATCGCCACGGCCTCGACGGGATATTGGCCCGCGGCGCTCTCCGCCGACAGCATGATCGCGTCGGCGCCCTCGAACACGGCGGTCGCCACGTCCGAGACCTCGGCGCGCGTCGGCACGGGCGCGGTGATCATGCTCTCCAGCATCTGGGTGGCGACGACCACCGGCTTGCCGGTGCGCCGGGCCTGGCGGGTGATCTGCTTCTGGATGCCAGGCACCTTGGCCATGGGCATCTCGACGCCGAGATCGCCGCGCGCCACCATCAGGGCGTCGGCGATGTCCATGATCTCGGCGAGGCGGGTGACCGCCTGCGGCTTCTCGATCTTGGCCATGACCGCAGCACGGCCCATGGCCACCTTCTTCACCTCGGCGACATCCTCGGGGCGCTGGACGAAGGAGACGGCGATCCAGTCGACGCCGGCATTGAGGGCGGCGTCGAGGTCGGAGCGGTCCTTGTCGGTGAGGGCGGAGACGGGCAGCGTCGTATCGGGCAGGCTGACGCCCTTGCGATCCGACAGCTTGCCGCCGACGACGACACGGCATTCGGCCCGCTTCGGCGTGCAGTGCTCGGCGGTGAGCGTCACCTTGCCATCGTCGAGGATCAGGCGATGTCCCGGCTCCAGCGCCGCGAGGATCTCCGGATGGGGCAAGTGGACGCGGGTGGAATCGCCGGGCTTCTTGTCCGAGTCGAGAACAAAGGCCGCCCCGTTCGCCAGCGTCACGGGTCCGTCCTTGAAGGTGCCGACGCGCAGCTTGGGGCCCTGGAGGTCGGCGAGGATGCCGATCGGCCGCTGTTCCTCGTGCTCGATGGAGCGGATGGTCTCGACGAATTCGCGCAGCTTGTCGTGCGGCGTGTGGCTCATGTTGATGCGGAAGACGTCGGCGCCCGCGGTGAACAGGGCGGCGATCTGCTCGCGGCTCGACGAGGCCGGTCCGAGGGTGGCGAGAATCTTGGTCCGGCGCTGGCGTCGCATGGTGATTGGTTTCTCCCTGACGGCGATCCTAAACCGTTTTGAGCGAGCGCCGCGAGGGGGAAGGGAGGTTCCTGTCCCTTTCAGTCGACGCGCGCCGACGGCGGGCGTCGGGTCATTCGGCGACGTCACATGGGTTTCAGGCGTGGCCCGACTCGCTCGACAGCATGGCGGGATCGATGCCGATCTTGCGCATGGCCCGCTCGTATTTCGTCTCCACGTCCGGGCCGAAGATCAGGTCAGAATCGGCGGGGCCATGCAACCAGCCGTTA